>NZ_JAYKBQ010000002.1:0-208320 GCF_035282425.1 Parvimonas sp. M20
GGATTGAACTGTTGATGTAGATGATTTACACATACTTCGTCTGTTTTTACAAAATTCTTAAATTTTGGTTTTTCTGTGGAACGCTTAGGCAGATTCATAGTGTTTATCAGTCGGTACACTCTTCCAAGGCTGATTTGAATGCCATAATCACGCTCTAAAACACGACGAATCTTGTAAGCTCCAAGTGAATTGTCATAGTCTAAGTAAATTTGCAAAATATATTGACGAATTATTTGATTTTCACAAGTTCGTGGTGCTGGATCAGAATAAAAATGTTTGTAATAAGTACTGCGATGAACTTTAAGGACTCTACAAAGTGTCTTGATTTTGTGTTGATGACGCAGCTTATGTACAGCTTCTAATCGCTGTTTGAGTGTGGCGTGAATATGGCAATCGCTTTTTTTAATATTAGGTTTTCTTCTTCGAGTTGAGCCATACGTTTTTGAAGTTCCTTAACTTGTTTTGCTGTAAGGACTTGACCATCATCTGTTTCCACAGTGGAATATTGTTTAATCCATTTTGTGAGCGCAGATTGTGATACGCCATATTCTTTGATGAGAGAAGCTTGGGTTTTACCATTGTGGTAAAGGTCTACGAGGGTTTGCTTGAAAGCATCGTCGTAACGGTTTTTTGTGGACATAAAAGATACCTCCTTTTTGTGTTCATAAATATAATACTATTATTTATTTAATGTGTCCACTTTTATAAGTAGGGTGCATCAATGAGTGAAGATACAATAGTAGATGAGAGATATGAAAATAAATATAAAACAAAAAAAATAGGAAAATGGGATATAGGATTTAGTTTTAGTTATGATACAAAAAAAGTATATATGTTCTTTTATAATGAAATACCTGAAAAGAAAAAATCAATTTCTATAGATTATAAGTATGATGTAGAAAGTAAGATATTGGTTGAAGAAGTTCGTTTTTATAATGATACTGAAAACTTAAAAAAATCAAAAATTAAAGCTATACCAAAGATAAAAGAATATTTAGAGAAAAATAATATATCCATAAAAGACTTAAAAGAAACAGTAGATGAATTGCTGTATGAAAAGGTAATAGGAGACTGGGAAAAATATACAAACTCAAGATTTTCAAAAGACAATTTAGGGACAGTAAAAATAGAAAGAAGCCCATTGTTTAACGGAGTGGATTAGGGAAAAATAAATAAGTTTAAGGAGATATTTGATTAGATATATTAAGATATATAGAATGGACATTAAATTCAATGGCATTAAAGAAATAGAAAAAAATATATTTTTATAGGTTATAAATACCATATTTTAATAACAAAAATTAGATAAAAATATGGAATTGTGGTATAATGGTTACATTGCAACAACGGAAAAGATTTATCAAAAGGAGTTGCAATTTAATAAAAAATAAAAAGGATAAAAATATGGTTTTAGATAATTTATATTTAATAGTTGCAATTACTGAAAAAAGTAATGCAATAGGCAAAGATAATAATTTATTGTATTTTATAAAAGAAGATATGAATTTTTTTAAAGAAAAAACTTGTGGTAATTCTATAATATGTGGTAGAAAAACATTTGAAGGATTTAAAATAAAACCACTTCCAAAAAGAAATAATATTGTTTTAACAAATAGTGATTTCTCATTTAATGGGGTAAAAATATTTAAAAATATAGATGATTTAATTAGTTTTGTAAAAGAAAATCCAAAAGAAAAGTTTTTTGTTTGTGGAGGGATGAGTATTTATAAACAATTAATTGACTTTTGTTCGAGAATGTATATTACAAAATATGTAGAAAAAGAAATAATAGAAGCGGATAGTCATTTTCCAGAAATTGACGAAAATATTTGGAAAGTTAGTGAAAAGATTGATGGAAAAAACGATAATCCAAAATTAACATTTTATATTTATGAAAGGATTTAAGATATGCAAAGAGAAGATATAAGGATAAAAAAGGGGAGAAAAAGACGAAATAAAAGAAAAAAATGGTTTTGGAATATACTTTTTGTAATCTGTTTGGGAGTTTTTATTTATTCTGCAGGAAATCTAATCAAAGATTATTATGGTTCATACAAGGCAGGTAAAGATTTAAGTGTTCTAAGGGAAACTGCTTTTAATGGTGATAAAGATACTGAAAGAGTAGTAAATATAGAAGAATTAAAAAAGATTAATTCTGATGCTATTGGATGGCTTGAAATACCGGGAACGAATATAGATGAGCCTTTAGTTCAAGGAAAAGATAATGACTACTATCTTTGGAGAGATTTTAAGAAAAATAAATATCCCGTAACAGGAACACTATTTTTAGATATGTATAATAAAGCAGATTTTTCAGATAGAATCAGTTATATATTTGGGCATAATATTTGGGATAAGACAAAATTTTATGAATTAAAAAAGTTTGAAGATTCAAAATTTTTAGAAAGTCATAAGACATTTTATCTTTATACAGAAAAAGGAAAAATGGAGTATGAAGTATTGGGAATAGACCTTGTAGATCCTGATACGCCACTTTATGAGCTCAGTTCAAATAGAAATGAAGATGTAGAAGCAATGAAAAAAGAATTGAGTAAACATATTCCAAAGGCTGAAGTTGATAAAATTGATAAAAACACAAAACTTTTGATGCTTGTAACTTGTAAAACGCCTGATGACAATGCGGCGAGAAGAATTTTGTTTGCAAAATTAAAAGAGAAGTAATTTGTTAAGGAGATTTTTATCTCCTTTATTTATTGTGAAAAATTGTAAATTTTAATGATTTATAGTATAATTTGTATTGACATTAATATAATACGATTAGAAAATAAAGGAGACTTATGGACAAGATAAGTGTTATTGTACCTGTATATAATGTAGAAAAATATGTTAAAAAATGTTTGGAGTCAATTTCAAATCAAACATATAAAAATATAGAAATTATAATAGTAAATGACGGAGCAACTGATAATAGTGAAAAAATATGCAGAGAATTTGTAGGAAACGAGGATAGAGCAAAACTTTATACAAAAGAAAATGGTGGATTGTCAAGTGCAAGAAATCATGGAATGCAATTTGTAACTGGAAATTATGTGTTGTTTATAGATTCTGATGATTATATTTCAGAGGAAATGATTGAAGAACTTTATAATAATATAAAAGCTGAAAGTGCAGATGTTTCTGTATGTGGAGTTTATAATGTTTATTCAGATGGTCAATCTCCACAATGCAAGGAAGAAATTTATTTTAGTTGTGATAGGGATGGATTTTTAAAAGAATATTTTATTGGAGAAAAAATTCCAGGAACCATTTGTAATAAACTCATCTCCTATGAAATTGCAAGTAAGATTTCATTTCCTGTGGGTAAAATCTATGAAGACGCTTTTTATCAGTTTAAACTTGTAAAATATGCAAAAAAATATGTTGTAACAACAAAGCCATATTATTATTATTTTCATCGAGAAAATAGTATAACAACAAAGCCTTATACTATAAAAAATATGGACTGCATAGAAATTTATTCCAATTTTTATGACTATATAAAAAGAGAAATACCGTTTCTTTCTGAATTTGCTTTTTTTAGACTTTCCTATGCACATTTTATGGTTTTTGATAAAATGTTATTGAGTGAAAATTATAAAGAAATTAAAGAATATAGAGAAGTTTTAGGATTCTTAAAGAAAAACTTTTGGAAAATTTACAAAAATAAAAATTTTAGAAAAGGTAGAAGAATAGCTGTATTAATGTTAAAAATAAATATTAAATTATATAGATTTTTGCTTTTTAAGGATTTGAAGAGAAAGGGAGTAAATGCTTAATGGAAATAAAATATCTTTCTATAGATGAAATAAAATCTGTAGAGCTTGAAATTCTAAAATATATTCACAATTTTTGCATTGAAAATGATATAAAATATTTTATAAATTATGGAACTTTAATTGGGGCAGTAAGACATAAAGGATTTATTCCTTGGGATGATGATATAGATATTTGTATGCTTAGGAAAGACTATGAAAAGTTTATAGATTTATTTTCAAAAGATGATGGAATTTATAAGATTTTATCTTTAGAAACTAATGACAAATACTATAACAATTTTATTAAGGTTGTAAATTCAAAAACTAAAATTGAAGATGAAAGAAATTATAAAACTTATGATTCAGGAATTTTTGTTGATATTTTTCCAATGGACTTTTTTGATGATTTAAGTTTAGTTGAAAAAACATATAAATTGGAAAGTTTTAAGCTTCTATCTTTTTCAAAAAAAGAAAATATTCAATATGGGGACAGTAAGCTGAAAGATTTTATAAGATTGTTTTTATGGGCAATATTAAAACCTGTATCTCCAAGATTTTTTGCGAAAAAAATTAAAAAAGCTGTTGAAGGTTATTCCAAAGAAACTGGAAAATATTTTGGAGTTGTGGGCTGTTCAAAATGGAAATATGATGACGTTTTTGACTATAATCCTTTTGATGAATTAATAGAGTTAGAGTTTGAAGATTGCAAATTTTTTGCACCAAAAAAATATGATGAGATTTTAAAAAAATATTATGGAAATTATATGGAATTTCCACCTGTTGAAAAGAGAGTATATCCTCATGAAATTAAAGCTTATTATATAGATTAGGAGATTAAGATGAAAGAAAGGCTAACGGTCGATGAGCTTAAAAATTATGAATTAAATATTTTAAAGTTTATTGACTATGTTTGTAAAAAATATAACATAAAATATTTTGTAAGTTATGGAACATTACTTGGGGCAGTAAGACATAAGGGCTTTATTCCTTGGGATGATGATATTGATGTTGCAATGTATAGAGAAGATTATGAGAGATTTCAAAAAGCTGTAATTGAAGAAAATAATGAAAGATACACAATTTTATCAAAGGATAATAGTGATTGGTATTTTCAAAACTTTTTTGTAGTCATAGATAAACACACTCTGTTGGAAGATAGCGTAAAGCGAAATAGAAAAGATAGTAATATTTTTGTTGATATTTTTCCAATTGATAGATTCAATGATTTAAATTTTGTGAAAAAAGCACATTTAATGGTAACTTTAAAACATATTTGTTTCATAAAGAAAAAATATATAATTCATAAAGATAGTAGAATAAAAGATTTTTGCAGAGTTGTCTTTTGGCATTTGTTGGCGTTTGTAAATCCGAGATTTTTTACAAAAAAAATTGAAAAATTAGTTGAAAAATATGTTGATAAAAATGGAATTTATGAGGGTGCTATTGGGCTTGATAAAACTGGAATGAAGGAAGTTTTTGAAACAGGAACTTATGAAGAATTAATAGAATTGCCTTTTGAAGATATGATGGTACCTGCTCCTAAAAATTATAACAAGATTTTAACTCAATTTTATGGAGATTATATGAAAAAGCCTTCTGATGAGGAAATTGAATATAAATCACATCTTTTAGATGCTTATAGAATAAAATAGGGAGAATAATTTTAGTTATGGCAAAAAATATAAAAGTAAATGCTTTAGCGAGTATTTTAGTTAGAGTTTTTAATATTTTATTCCCATTAATTACAGGCCCATACCTTGCCAGAATTTTGAGCAAGGAGTCTTATGGGGAATTTAATGCTGCAAATTCTATATTAAATTTGTTTATTCCATTTGCTGCATTTGGGATATACAGTTATGGGATTCGTTCAATAAGTAGAGTTAAAAATAATATAAAAGAAATAAGTAAGAATTTTACTGTTCTTTTTTCTATAAATGTAATTAGTTCTTTGAGTATTGGAATTTTATATATTGGATATATGCTTTTAAATGTAAATTCCAATATGTATATGTTATATCTCGCATTAAGTATTCAAATTTTTACTCAATTTGTAACAATAGAGTGGATGAATGAGGCTTTTGAAAATTACGGATTTATTCTCTTTAAGACATTATTTATCCGTGTACTTATGCTCGTTTCGATTTTTGCATTTGTAAAAAAAGCTGATGATATAGTAAATTATGCTTTCATTTTATCTATTACAAATCTTATAAACTATTTAATTAGTTTTTATTATATAAAGAAAAAAGTAAAATTTGTAAAAGTCAAAATAAAAGATATTTTGATACATATAAAGCCTTTAATTGGAATGTTGCTTTTAGCTAATTCATATATGCTATATACTGCATTGGATAGAGCTGTACTTTCATTATTAGACGCAAAGATTTCAGTTTCCTACTATACCTTTGCTTTATCAATAGCTCAATTAATTACAAGTGTAGTTTATTCGATAATAGTTGTAAGTATTCCAAGACTTTCGTATTACTATGGAAATGGTGATGAGAAAAATTATACAGAATTGCTAAATCAAGTTGCCAAGACATTTTTATTCTTGGTAATTCCTATGGGGATTGGATTAAGTTGTGTTTCTGACGAAGTAATGCTTATATATGCAGGGGAAAAATATCTGGAAGCTGGTTTTATTTTAAAATTGTTTTCGCTTAGAATAGTTATGTGGGCATTGGATCAACTTCTTGCAAATCAGGTCTTATTTGTAAGGGGATATGAAAAAAATATAACCGCATTTTATTTTATAGGCGGATTTATGAACTTAATTTTAAATATAGTTTTATTCAAATTAAGAGTTATTCAAGCTGAATATTTTGTATATACTACTTTATTTTCAGAAATTGTAGTATTGATAATTCAAGTTTATTTTATAACTAAGAGAAATATTGTTTCTATAAATGGGATATTAAAATCTTATATTAAATATGTACTATGTTCCATTCCATTTTTTGCAATAACTTATGGAATAAATCATATTTTAAAATATTCATTGACATTGAATTTACAATTCTTTATGAGAGTTTTAGCTATAATTATATCATGCGTACTATACTATTTTATAATTATGTTAATTACAAAGGACAAAATTTTATTTGTTACAATTGATGGAATAAAAAGTAAATTAAGATCTATGAAGTATAAACTTAAAGCAAAAAAATATAATGGATAATCAAAAAGTTCTAAAAATTTAAAATTTTTAGAACTTTTTTAATGCATATAATTTTTAATTAAGGAATATAATATAACTAAAAAGTTTTTATTTAATATTGAAATTGTAAATTTTATATGATATAATAACTTTCGTATAATATATCAGGAAAATACTTTTATGAGATATAAAGTGGTTTGAAGTGGGAGAAATAAATAATTCTGCTTCGTATCCAAAGGGAGGAATAATGAATACATTTTTTAGTTTATATAATTTTTTTGCAATTAGCTTTCTAGCGAGAAGTAATGACTTAGATGAATTTGTTAAACAATTAAGAGGATGGATATTTTTAGTTTTCCCTCCTACATGGCCTTTTGTATTAGCTATATACTTTGTAATTTATTTTATAATATTATATATAGCTATTACTCATCTTGAAATATATAATCCTTCAAAAGTCCTTATGGAATCAGTATTTAAGGCAAGCTTTTTTGGAATTTTTTGTGATATGTTAATTATAATATATTTTTTAGGTTATGTAGTTTTAGCAAGAGTTATGTATTCTAAAGAAATTGAACCTTTTTTTGAAAAGTGGATGGGTCCTTTATATGTAGCAATATTGGGTGGATTAATTAATAATGTCTTCGTAATTTTAATAATATGTTTTCTAATTTTTTTGACAAGGCTATTAAACTATAAATTGAATGAGAGTTTTATTTTTAAAAAACTTGATATAGACGAAGAAAAAAAGAAAAAACTAGCATTATATTTGATACCTGTTACAAGCATTTATGTATTTTTCGTTCCTGTAGGGTGGTTTTTTAAATTAATAGATTTTTTTAGAAATACTTTTATGTAAATTTAAGGAGGGAAAATGAATTTACTTTTTAGTTTAAACTATATTTTTTTAATAAGTTTTTTACAAAAATTTTTTGGAGAATATGGTCTTACAATGCCAGTATGGTTTTTATGGTTGATTCCAACGTTTTGGTTTTTTATTATACCTATAACTTCTATATTTTATTTAATAGTAATGATAATAACAATGTTATGTTTAAAAATAGATAGACCTTTTAATATATTAAAAAAATCAATAGTAAAATTTTCTTTTTTTGGATTTTTAACTGATCTTTTCATTGTTCATTTTCTATATGTTTTATATTTATTGATTGAACTTGATGATAAATCAGGGATTACTTTGAAGTCTTTATATGGGAATATATTCGAGAATAAAGGTATGTTATTTGCAATGTGTTTGGCTATTTTAATTTCAAGATTTATAAATTATAAATTAAATAGAAAATATACCTTTTCAAAACTTGATATTGAAGAAGAAAACAAGAGGAAATTAGCATTAGTCTTAGCAATACTTACTGCACCATATATATTTTTCTTTTCAATAACACTTTAAATAATATTATTTTGTATAAATTATAAAAAATTAAATTAAAAATGTATAAAAAGTTCTAAAACATTAAATTTTTAGAACTTTTTTCTTGTTCATTTTTATATAGTGTGGTATAATTTGTGAACAAGATATTTAAGGAGGTATTTATGTTAACAATACAACAATTTGATATTTTAAATCTATTTTTTAAAAATCCAAATAAAAAATATACTCAAAGAGAAATTTCAGAAATTACAAAAATTTCTTTGGGAAAAGTTAATGAAATTTTAAAAAAATTAAAAAATAATGAATTTATAGATAAAGATTTCAAAATTACAGCTAAAGGGTTTTCTACATTAGAGCCATATAAAGTTGATAATGCAATAATAATGGCAGCTGGAATGAGTTCAAGATTCGCTCCTCTTTGTTATGAAAGTCCAAAAGGTCTTTTAAATGTAAAAGGGGAAAAACTAATTGAAAGAGAAATTTTACAACTAAAAGAAGCGGGAATTGAAGATATTACTTTAGTTGTAGGTTATATGAAGGAAAAGATGTTTTATCTTGCAGAAAAATATGGAGTAGATATAGTCGTTAATGAAGATTATTACAGATTTAACAACACTTCATCTCTAATTTTGGTTACTGATAAATTAAAAAACACTTACATCTGTTCTTCAGATAATTATTTTCCAAATAATCCTTTTGAAAAATATGTTTACAGAGCATATTATTCAGCTGTTTATCAAGATGGAGAAAGCGATGAATATTTTGCAGAATTTGATAAAAAGGGAAGGATTACAGGTGTAACAATTGGGGGAAAAGACGATTGGATAATGCTGGGTCATGTTTTTTTTAACAGAGAATTCAGTAATAAGTTTGTGAAATTGTTGAAAGCTGAATATCATGAACCGATAGTTCATGAAAATTTATGGGAAACTTTTTATATGCGACATATAAAAGAATTGGATAATATGTATATTAGAAAATATGATGTAGAGGATATAAAAGAATTTGATTCTTTGGAGGAGTTAAGACTTTTTGACGAAAAATATGTTACTAACTCTGACTCTAAAATTTTCCAAAATATTTGCTCTGTTCTAAAATGTAATGAAGAGGAAATAAAGGATATTAAACCTATAAAAATGGGAATGACAAATACTTCTTTTAAATTCAGTTGTAAGGGGAAATCCTATGTATATAGACATCCAGGTCCCGGAACTGAATTAATCATAAATAGAAAAAGTGAGTTTGATTCAATGAAAATTGCAAAAGAATTAGAGTTAGATGATACTTACATCTATATGGATAAGGATAGTGGTTGGAAAATTTCAAAATATATAGAAAATGTAAAAATTCTAGATTATGCTGATAAAAAGAATGTAAAAAGAGCTATCTCTATACTTAAAAAATTGCATACAAGTGGTAGAATAACGAAATTTAAATTCAATATTTTTGAGGAAATTGAGAATTTTAAAATCAAAATAAAAAATTCGCATAGAGATGATTTTGATGATATGAGTTTTATGAACGATAAAATCTATAGATTAAAGAATTTTTTAGACAAAGATGATATAAAAGAGTGCATTTGCCATTGCGACAGTTATGATTTGAATTTTTTATTGGACAACAGAGATAAAATGTATTTAATAGATTGGGAATATTCTGCAATGTCAGATCCGGCAGGAGATCTTGGATGTTTTATTACTTGTTCAAAATATTCTTTTGATGAAGCAGTTGATATAATAAAAGAATATTTTAGTGGAAATCCTACAGCTAAAGAATTAAGACATTATATTGCCTATGTTGCAGTAAGTTCATTTTATTGGTTCTTATGGGCGATTAATCAAGAAATTCAAGGAAAGAGCATTGGTGAATATTTGTATATTTGGTATAATCATACTAAAGAATATGCTGACTATGCTTTAAAATTATATGAACAAAGATAAAATTGTTAATAATCAATAAATTAAGAAATTTATAAAGAAAAATAATGTAATTGAAATTAGTTTAGAATATTTTAAAGGCAACTTTACGAAAGTTGTCTTTTTTGCTGATTTTTGGGTATTCAATATTTGTTATTATTGAAAAAAAGTATTGTTTATGTTATCATAAATTGTTAGTAGGTGATAAATTTTGAATGAAAAAATAATTGATATAAAAGATTTAAGATATGAATATTCCGGAGAGGATGATAAGAAGAGTATTGCTCTGGACGGAGTCAGTTTTTCTGTGAATAAGGGAGAATTGATTTCTATTTTGGGACATAATGGAAGTGGAAAATCTACTTTAGCAAAACTTTTAAATGCTCAGATTACTCCAACAGATGGAGAAATTGAAATTTTTGGGATTAATACAAAGGATGAAAATAGAATTTGGGATATTAGACAAAAATGTGCCATGGTTTTTCAAAATCCTGATAATCAACTTGTTGCGACAGTTGTAGAGGAAGATGTAGCTTTTGGTCCTGAAAATTTAGGAGTTCCTTCTGCTGAAATAAGAGAAAGAGTTGATGAAGCTTTAAAAATTGTTGAAATGGAAGAGTATAAAAAGCACTCACCACATATGCTTTCGGGTGGGCAAAAACAGAGAGTTGCGATAGCCGGAATTCTTTCAATGAAATCGGAAGTGATAATTTTTGACGAATCAACAGCAATGCTTGATCCTATCGGAAGAAAAGATATTATTGATACTATTTTAAAATTAAATAGAGAAGAGAATAAAACTATTTTATATATAACTCATTATATGGAAGAAGCTGTTCTTTCCGATAGAGTTATTGTTTTAAATGAGGGAAAGATTGAGTTTGATGATAGTCCTAAAAAAGTTTTTTCAAATGTTGAAACCTTAAGAGATTTAGGACTTTCTGTTCCACAGGTTACAGAACTTGCCTATCTTTTAAAGAATGAAGGGATAGAAATTCCTTCTGATATTTTAACAAATGATGAAATGATAGAATTTTTGGAGAGAAAATTAAAATAATGGATATAAATTTTAAAAATGTAAGTTTTGTCTATGGAGAAAAAACTCCTTTTGAAAAACTTGCTTTAGATAGTATAGATTTAACTATAAAAAAGGGAGAATTTGTTGGTATTATAGGGCATACAGGAAGTGGAAAATCAACATTAATTCAACATTTTAATGGAATTCTAAAGCCTACAAGTGGTGATGTTTTTATTGGAGATATGAACACTAAAGATAAGGAACTTGCTAAAAGCGGTTTAAGATATAAAATTGGATTAGTTTTTCAATATCCTGAATATCAACTTTTTGAAGAGACAATTGAAAAAGATATTGCTTTTGGACCTAAGAATATGGGACTTAGCGAAGCAGAAGTTACAGAGAGAGTAAAAGAAGCAATGGAGCTTGTAGGACTTGATTATGAAGCTAAAAAGGATAAATCTCCTTTTGAAATTTCTGGCGGACAAAAAAGAAGGGTTGCAATAGCTGGAATTTTGGCTATGAAACCCGATATTTTGATTTTAGATGAACCTACTGCAGGACTTGACCCTAAGGGTAGAGATGAATTGTTTTTTCAAATTAAAAGGCTTTATGAAAAGAATAATATTACAATAGTTTTGATTTCTCATAGTATGGAAGATGTTGCAAAACTAGTAAATAGAATAATTATAATGAAAAATGGACGTATCCATTTAGACAAAAACACAAAAGAAGCTTTTAGCGATGTAGATGGTTTAAAAAAAGTTGGACTTAATGTTCCGCAAATTACAGAACTTATGGATATTTTAAGAAAAAAAGGACATCATTTTAGTAAAAATATTCTAACAGTTGATGAAGCTTTTAGCGAAATTAAAATAGAATTGAGGAAAAATTAATGGTAAAAAATATATCTATAGGTAGATTTTTTCCGGGAGACAGTATTATTCACAGACTAGATCCCAGACTTAAACTATATTTTATTTTTATGTTTATACTTTCCATATTTTTTATAAAGAGTTTTCTTGTTTTTATACCACTTGCAATTTTTTTGTTTTCAATTATAAAAATTGCAAAATTACCAATTTTAATGGTTTTAAAAGGATTAAAAGGAATTTTTTACATTGTTTTATTTACAGTGATTTTGAATTTACTTTTAACACCAGGAGAGGTTTTATTTAGAATATGGATTATAAATATAACCAAAGAAGGGGTTAAATTAAGTGCCTTTATGAGTGTTAGAATAACTCTTTTAGTTATAGGGACAAGCCTTTTAACTCTAACAACAAGCCCTATTGTACTTACAGATGCTTTGGAATATGTTATGAAGCCTTTTGAAAAAATCAAGTTTCCTGCTCATTCTGTAGCAATGATGATGACAATTGCTCTAAGATTTATACCGACAATTTTAGATGAAATGGATAAAATTACTAAGGCTCAAACTGCAAGAGGTGCTGATTTTGAAACAGGAAGTATTATATCAAGAGCAAAAAGTTTGATTCCTTTACTTGTTCCACTTTTTGTAAATGCTCTAAAGCGTGCAGATGAATTAGCTGTTGCAATGGAAGCTCGATGTTATAGAGGTGGAGAAGGAAGAACTAGAATGAATGTTCTAAAATATTCAAGAACGGATTATATAGTTATGGCTTTCATAACAGTATTTTTTGGACTTGTAATAGCATCAAGATATTTCTTGAATATTTGGATTTTTAATTAAAAATAAAGGAAAGAAAAATGAGTTTTGATGGAATTTTTACAAAAGCGGTTGTTGATGAAATATATCCACTTTTATTAAATGGAAAAATAAATAAAATAAATCAACCGGATAAAAATGAAATAAATATACAGATATACAACAAGGATAATTATAAATTATTACTTTCTTGTGCAAATAATCTTTCAAGAATTCATTTAAGTGAAAAAAGCAAAAAGAATCCGATAACTGCATATAATTTTTGTATGTTGTTAAGGAAACATTTAGTTGGAGGTACTATTAAAAATATATACCAACATAAAATGGATAGGGTTGTTTGCTTTGAAATTGAAAATTTAAATGAATTAAAAGAACTTAGTAAAAAACTTTTAATCATTGAAATTATGGGAAAACATTCAAATATAATTCTTGTTGATAAAGAGAGTAATAAAATTATTGATGCAATTAAGCATATTGACTCCAGACAAAGTAGTATAAGAGAGGTTTTTCCAAATAAGGATTATTTTTTTGTCAAAGATGAAAAAGAAAATATTTTAGATGAAAATTATAAATTGCCTTCTGAAATTTTAAAAAATTCAGAACCAATTTCAATGAAAAAGTTCTTTTATACAAATTATTTGGGCTTTTCTCCGATTATTTCCTATGAATTATTAAATAATTCAAATGTTGATTCGACTGTTAATTCTGCTAATCTAAATGATGAAGATATTAAAAGAATTGATGAGAATTTTGTAAAATTGGTTGAAAATATTAAAAATAAAAACTATTCTCCTATTTTTATTAAAGATGAAATGAATAACAATAAAGATTTTTATTGTTTTGATTTGGACTTATATGAAAAAAAAGAAAGGGTTGATAGTTTATCGAAATTAGTCGAAAGTTTTTACCATAACAATTCCTTAAGAGATAGGATTAATCAAAAGGCATCAGGATTTAAAAAGATTTTAACTACAAAGTTAAATAGACTTACAAATAAATATATTGCAATGAATGATGAACTTTTGAATAATCAAAGTAAAGAAGATTTAAAGATTAATGCTGATTTACTTTCTATAAATATCTATAAGATAGAAAAGGGAATGAAGAAAGTCTCAGTAGAAAATATTTATAATAATATGGAGGAGGTTGAAATTTCGCTTGATGAAAAGAAATCTCCAAGAGAAAATATTGAAGCATATTACAAAAAATATAAAAAATTAAAAACTGCTGACGAAATAATAAAGGCTGAATTACCGAAAATTGAAGAAGAAATGAAGTATATAAAACAAATTTTGGAAACTATTGAAATTATAACAGAATTAAACGAGCTTTCTGAAATAGAAGAAGAACTTATTTCTTTGGGCTATATTAGGAAAAGTAAAAAAAATAAACAAAAACTTGAAAAGTCAAAACCTTATGTTTTTGAAACTGACTCAGGAGCATTGATTTATGTTGGAAAAAACAATTTACAAAATGAAAATCTAACATTAAAATTTGCAAATAAAAATGATATATTTTTCCATGCGCAAGATGTTCCGGGAAGCCATGTAATCTTAAGAGGATCAAATCTAACAGAAGATGACTACAAAATCGCAGGATTTTTAGCCGGATATTATAGTTATTTTAAAAATGAAGGATATGCAAATGTAGATTACACAGAAAAAAAACATATTAGAAAAGCAAAGGGAACAGGACTTGGAATGGTATATTACGATAATTACAAAACCTTATTTATAGACTTTAAAGATAAATTGTATGATAAATATAAAAAATAGAATGGCAAAAACCATTCTATTTTTTTATATTTTTCTATTTCTTTAAAACTATTACCCAACCTTCTCTGTCAAGTTTATCAAAAGATAAAATTTCGTGATTATGTTCTTGACAATATAAAGGTAAAGTTCCAACAGCTTCTGGACATGTAAATTCCAATTCAATAATTTGCCCAACCTGAGCATCACCCAAAGCTTTTTTAAGCTCTATAAGTGGAAGAGGTCAATCAAGTCCATGTGTATTTACTTTTATTACGTCCATCTTAACTCCTTTGTTTACTAACTAAAAATATTCTTGCACTTATCCAAATTCCTAGCATTAAGAATACAAATGCAAACCAACCTTTCATAGATAATTGAGCGGTGAAAACAAATCCGTTTGAAATGATACAACCTTGTCCCCAAATAGCTCCAAGTGCCATCAATGCACTACCTATGATTGTATATATTATTGTTTTTTTATTAGGCATAATGATTGAAAATTCTTTACTAATAAAAGATGTAAAGAAAGAGCCGAGTATAATTCCTAAAACAAACATACTTCCCCAGCCAAGACCTTGGCCATCGACACCTCATCCTATGCCTGCAGTTTCAATTGGACAAATTTTATCTGCCCAAGTTAAAATTGGAGTTGAAATTCCAAAACTACCAACACGTCCTGTAAGGCTACTAAAATAGAAAGTCAATCCCATTAAAAGTCCTATTAGAATAACAGTAAGTTCTTTTGACCACATTTTTTCACAAAATACATGGCGAAGACCTGTATATCTACTATGTAACTTAAATTTTAATTTATGTGATTTATAATGTCTGAACATTAGGAAGTATAATACTAAAACTATAATTGCACATAATATAATTGGTGAAAAAGGCAACTTTTCTAAAAAGTTATCCGGCAAAGTCAATTTTCCTGATTCAAAATACTTCGAAATTGGCTTTAAAGGTCCTTTTACAGCAATATATGATGTTATTGTGAAGGTTACAAGAGAAATTAATCCTATAATTCTACCATCACCGCTTTTTATTAGAGTGCTTGTTAAACATCCATTGCACATAATCGCACCAAAACCAAATATGAAGCTACCAAATGCAATTGCTATTACTGGGAAATCAACGAAAAAAGTCATAGGAACAAGATTAAAATAACGTAATATATGATAAATCAAAGCATTAGTAAAAATAATTGCTAAGAGTAAAACTAGGTTATAATATCTCTTTTCAAGATAAATATCACGAATAGTTCCTGTTGGACAAAATCTAGATCTCTTTAATAAAAAGCCAAAAAGAAAACCAAAAAGTAATCCTGTATAAATCATATTATCCTCCTTTTTTAAATATCGTCAAGTACAATTTTAACAAATATTTGCTAAAAGGTCAATTAAATTTACTTATGGATTTATTACCTTATTGTGAGAAAATTAAAGAAAAATTTAATTATATTTTATGACATAATAATTAAAATATATTTTTAAAAAATGTCAAAACTAATAATTCTAAAATTATTAATAATTTTATCTGAATTGAGTTTTTACAGATTAAGTTGAAAAATCTATTTTACAATTTTGATGAAAAATAGAAACAAATCAAACAAAAAAGGAGCGTAGGCTCCAATGTTTGTTTGGGAATTATTCTTTTATAATATAATATGATTTTAATTAAATTATTTCATTATATCTTTAATTACTTTTCCAGCTTTTACTTCAACTATAGTTTTGGTTTTATCTGTTGGTTGTAAAATTTTTACTGTTATACTTTTATCAAGATTTTTTGATATTAATAAAGCTGTATCAACAATTTCATTTTGCCAACCTTCAAGCATTGGTTTAGTCATCATACCTTTATCATTATAGTCAATCAATCCTGATACATCTGAAGCAGCTTGTTCAACTAATTCAATATTAACTGTATTATTCTTTTCATCAAATGTAGTCTTGGCAAAATGTTTATTAGAATTATTGAATTCTTGCAAATATTTATTAATCTTTGCAACAGATTCACTTGTAAGAGTTTTATTTTCTGAATTTTTTACTTTTTCTTTTAATTCTTTATTTTCCTTTTCCAGAGAATTAATTTTTTCTTGTAACTCAATGTTTTTCTTTTCCAAAGAATCTTTTTGCTCTTGGAACTGTTTAACAACTTTATTTTCTTCATTATTTTTACCAGAACAACTAACTAACATAATACTTATTAATAGCATAATAACAATTTTTTTCATAATAAAATCTCCTTAAATATATTTTTTAAGTATTTTAATTTTATTTTTTTGCTTTTCTATATCCTGCATTAATAGCTTCTTGTTCGCTATGAAATATAACTAAATTTTTGCTTGAAATTCTGTTATAATGTGCTTGACCTGGCATATGGTAAATTTTAGATTTTCTATTTGCGTGAATTTCTATTGATTCATTATTATAATTTGACGAACTGTTTTTCTCATTAGCTTTTCTTTCTTGTTCATAAGCTTCTTCATCTTTTTTCTTTTGTTCTTCCTGTTTTTGCCTTTCTTCTTCCTTGAGTTTCTCTTCCTCTAGCTTTTTATTTTCTTCTTCTTTACGTTTTTCTTCTTTACGTTTTTCTTCTTCCTCTTTTAACTTTTGCTCTTTTTTCTCTGATTCTTTTTGCTCTTTTTCTAGTTTGGCTTGTTGCTCCATTTTTTGTTGGTTGCTTTTTTCTTTAGAAGAACAACTTACAAAAATTAAAGAAGCCAGCAATAGTGCCAAAAAGCGAGTTTTACTTTTCTTCATTTTATTTCCTCCTAAAAATAAATATTTATAATAAATACTTTAAATATAAATAGTAAAATTTATATATAATAGTATTACTTTACATATAAAATTACATTGTTTAAAATAATTATACATTTAGAATTTATAAATGTCAATAAAAATCGATTGATGAATAGGGGAGATTCTACATAAAACTAAAAAACTCTTGTATATAAGTCATTTTATAAACTTATTATACAAGAGTTTTTTGATTTGGTGGAGATGGTGGGTGTCGAACCCACGTCCGAAAAAGCATTCATATCACTTTCTCCGAATACAGTCAATTTTAAATTTTCCAATAACCTATAAACTAACAAAATCAGTTAAAAGTATCTTATAAATACAATTACAAATCTAAGAACTTTTGTAAAGGTTGCCCACGAATTTAATGATAGAGTTTAGACTTTTGTGGGAAAAGAATAGACTCCAAATAGCTGACTAGGCAGCTAATGCAAAATTATTATTTTCTGCGTTTATATTTAATTTACCACTTTTTATGTTGATTGGATACAACAATTCGCTTATGATACTGCAACTTCCCCGTCGAAGCCAGTTCATCCCCATATTACTAAATATAGTATACCCATATTTTTATATCATGTCAAATTCAAAAAAGGAAAAATCAATTAGACTTTTTTAAAATTCTTGAAATTGATATAAAAATTGTAATTATTGAAAGAATAGCAAGGAAAAATAAAATCATAGTTATTCCATCGTCAAATAATCTTCTATAAAATCTATAAAAGTTATAAATTCTTAATATAAAAAATAAAATTATACCAACATTTATAGTTAAAAGATATTTTGTATTTTTTGTTACCAATAATAAAACAAATATAAATATAAAAATTAGAGAAATACTTAATGGAATATTTTTAAATATTGTTAAACTATGCATATATGGTTCATCAGAAGGATAAGATCCAGCTGATAGTTCTAAAATCAAAAGGTATAATAAAAATATTAAAAAACTAAATATTGAGTAAATTTTTTCTTTTATTAATTTCATAGTATCCTCCTTTTTATATGAACATTAGCAATTTATAACTTTATTATAAGATTATAAAGCTTTTTTGTAAAGTATTTTTTAAAAAAAATAGTCTAAAAGAAAAATTATTAAATTTTCGTAATAAAGTATTGTAAAATATTTTTACTCGATTTATAATTTATTAATATAAAAATAATATAAATTTTTAAGGAGAAAAAGATGTTAAAATCAATGACCGGTTATGGTAGAAGTGAGTTCGTTGATGAAAATTATGATTTATCTTTTGAGATGAAAGCTGTAAATCATAAATTTTTAGATATTCAAGTTAAATTACCATATTTTTTAAATTTTTGTGAAGAAGATATAAAAAAAGTTGTGAGAAAAAAATTATCAAGAGGACGGGTTGATATTTTTATAAGAGGAAAACAAAAGTTTTCTGAAAGTAATTCTGCTTTAGATGTCAATTATGATTTAGCTTCTGCTTATTTTGAGGCTTATAAAAGCATTTCTAAAAATCTTGGAATTGAGAGTTCTGTAAGTATAGGGCATATTGTTAGAAATGAGAATGTAGTTGATGTTAAAACTTCTGAAATAGACGAAGATTATTTGAAAAAGAATGTTTTGGAGTCCATTGAAAATGCGGTTGATGAGCTTGTTTCAATGAGAATTGTTGAAGGAGAAAATCTGAATAAGGATTTGTTAGACAATCTTTTAGCTTTTGAAAATAATTTAGAGAATATCAAAGAAAGAAAAAAAGATGTTTTAAATAATCAAATTGAGAGATTAAAATTAAAACTAAATGAATTTTCTGATGAATTATCTGAAAGTGAAATAAACAGATTAAATCTTGAAGTGATTTTTTATACTGATAAACTTGATATAAGCGAAGAAATTACAAGACTTCATTCACATATTCAAAATTTTAAGAAGTTTTTAAATCTAGAAAATCAAGTCGGTAAAAAAATTGAATTCTTATTACAAGAGATGAATAGAGAAATCAATACAATAGCAAGTAAATCAAATAATTATGCGATTTCAACTTATGTTATTGAAATGAAGGTTATTATAGAGAAACTTAGAGAACAAATTCAAAATGTTGAATAGTTTTGGAGGTAATATGAAAAAGGGATTTTTGATGGTTGTTTCAGGTCCGTCAGGAGTTGGTAAAGGTACTATTTGTGATATTTTATTAAGAGATAATAAAGATATTAAGTATTCAATTTCTGCAACGAGTAGAAATAAAAGACCTAATGAAGAACATGGAAAAAATTATTTTTTCATTTCAAATGATGAGTTTGAAAAGATGATAGCAGATGAAAAACTTTTAGAGTATGCAAGAGTTCATGGAAATTATTATGGAACTCCTAAGGATTTTGTTTTAAATTCTATTGATAATGGAGATGTAGTAATTTTAGAGATTGACGTCCAAGGAGCACTACAAGTTAAGAAAAATTATCCTGATGCAGTTTTAGTTTTTGTTTTGCCACCAGATTTTGAAGAATTAAAGAGAAGACTTGTAGAACGTGGAACGGAAGATGAAGAAACTATAAATGTAAGAATGAATAATGCAAAAAAAGAAGTTGAATTTTTAAATGAATATAATTATTCCATAGTGAATGATTTTATAGATGAAAGTGTAGATAAAATGAAGGCGATTATTGAAGCCGAAAGATTAAAGATTAAGAAATAGGAGGAATGAAAGATGATAAATCCATCATTTAAAGAATTAGAAAAAATTGATAAGAGTAGATATGCTCTAGTTGTAATGACAAGTAAAAGAGCTAGAAGAATTGTAAACGGATCTAAAAATTTAATGGAAACAGATGCACAAAAACCAATTACTCAAGCACTTCAAGAAATAGTAGCTGAAAAGGTAACTAAAAAAGAAAAGGAAGATTAATATGAAAAAAAATATTTTAGTTGGAGTAACTTCGGGGATTGCAATTTACAAGTCTTTAGACTTGGTTAGTATGTTGGTTAAGGCAGGATATGAAGTTAATGTTGTTATGACTGAAAACGCAACTAAACTTATAAATCCTTTGATTTTTGAAACAATAAGTCAAAATAAGGTTTATAGCGATGTTTTTGAAAGAGATATGGATAGTGAAGTTAAGCATATAAAACTTGCAAAAAATGCAGATTGTATTATTATTGCGCCACTTACTGCAAATACTATGGCTAAAATTGCTTATGGAATTGCTGATAATTTAATTACAAATATTGTACTTGCACATACTAAAAAGATGATTTTAGTTCCAGCTATGAATGTTAATATGTATGAAAATCCAGTAACTCAAAAAAATATTGAAACTTTAAAAGAAAGACATATAGTTGTAAGTCCAGATTATGGTCGTCTTGCTTGTGGTGATTATGGAAAAGGAAAATTTCCTACAACAGAAAGAATTTTCGAGGAAATTGAGAGCTATTTTGTGAAAAAAGATTTGCTTGGAAAAAAGGTATTAATAGGAAATGGTGCAACAATTGAAGACATTGATCCGGTTAGATACATTTCAAATTATAGTAGTGGAAAAATGGGAAATGAATTGGCACTATGTGCTAAAAGACGTGGAGCTGATGTAAAAGTAGTGTGCGGAAAAGTTAATAGTGATTACAGAAAATTTGGAATTGAATACATTGATGTAAAAACTAATGAAGATATGTATAACTCAATAAAAGAAAATTTTAACGAAGCAGATATTTTAATTATGCCCGCTGCACCTGTTGATTTTAAGGTTAAAAACAAAAAAGATTTTAAAATCAAAAAGACAGAAAATTTTGAAAATATTGAAATTGAAAATAATATTGATATTTTAAAAAGTATTTCAGAGTATAAAAAATCACAATTTGTTGTAGGCTTTGCAGCTGAAACAAATGCAGTTAGAGATTATGCAATTTCAAAGATGAACAATAAAAATTTGGATATGATAGTTGCAAATGATGTTTCATTAAAAGATAGGGGCTTTGGCTCTGATTTTAATAAGGTTACTATAATTACGAAAGATAGTGAAATTGAAACGGAAGTTTTAACTAAAAGAGAAATTGCAGATAAAATTTTAGATGCTATTTTGGAGAAAATATGTTAGCAGAAGTTGTTGTTAAGTCTTTTTTACTATCAAGAGCTGAAAATATTTTTACTTATAAAATTCCTAAAAATATTGAAGAAGAAATTTCAGTAGGTAAGAGAGTAATTGTTCCTTTTGGTAAAGGTAATAAGGGAACAGTTGGACTTGTTATAAATATTTTAGATGAAAAAGATGTTGAAACAGATATAAAGTTCAAAGAAATTAACATGGTTATAGATGAAAAGGAAATTGTAAGTAAAACACAGATTAAACTTGCAAAGTTTATGAGTGAAAAATACATTACAAATCTTTCTTATTGTCTAAATTGTGTTTTGCCTCCCGGAGATTGGAGTAAAATTGAAGAATTTTTTGTTTTAAATAAAGAAAAATACAATGAATTTTCAACTGTTGAAACTGAATTTTTTTCAAAGAGAAGAAACATTTTAGAAATTCGAGAATTTTATAATGATGATAAAAAGGTAAATTATCTAATTGAAAATAAAATTTTAGTAAAAAAATACAAATATAACAACTCGGAAAATAAATTTTTAGAAAAATTTGTTAAACTTAACGAAGACTTTGATTTTTCAAAAATTCGTAAAAATGCAGTAAAACAATTAGAACTTTTAAATTTTTTAAAGGGAAAAGACTTTGTAAGTGTTAAAGAATTAAGAGAAAATAACTTTACAAAAACTGTAATAGATTCTTTAATTTCAATGGAAGCACTTTTTTTAACTGAAAATAAAATTTATAAAAATTCTGTTGAAGGAATAAAGAATTATGAAAAATTAAAGCTAAATAAAGAACAACAGGAAGTTTTAGATAGTATTTTAAATTCTAAAAATGATAAATTTTTAATTCACGGAATAACAGGAAGCGGAAAGACTGAGATTTATCTTCAACTCGTTGAAAATATGTTAGAACAGGGAAAAAGCAGTATAATTTTAGTTCCTGAAATTAGTCTTACACCACAGACCATAGAAAGATTTTCAGGACGTTTTGGAAATGATATTGCAATTATTCATTCCAGACTTACAATGATTGAAAAATTAAATCAATGGAAACAAATTCAAGACAAGGATATAAAAATTGTGGTTGGAGCTAGATCTGCAATTTTTTCTCCTATAAAAAACTTGGGACTTGTAATAATTGATGAAGAGCATGAATCTAGTTATATTAGTGACCAAAATCCAAAATATTATACTCACGAAGTGGCAGAATATTTAGTCGGATTGTCAGGAGCAAAACTTGTCTTAGGATCCGCGACTCCGTCTGTAAATATCTATGCAAGAACAAGTAGTAATGACATTAAACTTTTAGAATTAAAAAACAGAGCTACAAAAAATTCTTTACCTGAAGTTGAAATTGTAGATATGCGTGAAGAATTGTTGCTTGGAAATAAGAGTATTTTAAGTAATAGTTTGTATGAAGAAATTCAAAAAACTTTGGATAGAAAAGAACAGGTAATTTTATTTTTAAATAAACGTGGAAGAAGCTCTTTTGTTTTTTGTAGAAGTTGCGGTTATGTTCAAAAATGCGATTATTGTGATATTTCTATGACTTATCATAAAGATAATAGAAAAGATATTTGCATCTGTCATATGTGCGGAAGAACTAAACCAAAACCTAAAATATGTCCAAATTGTTTTAAACAATCCATAAAAGAATTTGGTTTTGGAACTGAAGCATTGGAAGAATATATCAAAAATGCTTTTAAAGATGCTAAAGTTTGTAGAATAGATGCAGATACTTCAAAAGAAAAAGGAGTCTATGAAGAAGTTTATCGAAAGATGAAAAATAAAGAAATTGACATTTTAATCGGTACCCAGATGATTTCAAAAGGACTCGACTTTCCAAGTGTAACTTTGGTAGGAGTTGTACTTGCCGATATAAGTTTGAATATTCCATCTTTTAGATCTGCTGAAAAGACTTTTCAACTTTTGACACAGGTTGCAGGTCGTTCCGGTCGTGGAGATAAAGAAGGAAAAGTAATAATTCAAACATATAAACCAAGTCATTACAGCATTGTTAATTCTTCGGATCATAATTATGAAGAGTTTTTTAAAGAGGAAATAAATTTTAGAAGAAGTTTTCTATATCCGCCAAAGGCTCATATCGTGAATTTTCAATTTAGAAGTAAAAGTGTTGAAAATTGTATGGAAGAATTAAAGAAGATAAGAGATTTAATTTTTGAAAAATTTAAAAAAGAAATAAATTTAAAAAATATAATTATTCTAGGGCCTAATCCAGATGCTATAAAATGGGTAAATATGGTGTATAGATATAATTTAACTATAAAAGTTTTAGAAGACTATGATGTCTTTAGACAATTTTTGACAGAATTAATTTTTAATAAAAAGTATTCATTTAATACTGAAAAAAATGGAAAATTAATTTTGACGATAAATTAAGGAGGAAAAATGGCATTAAGAAATGTTAGAATTGACGGCGATCCTGTTCTTAGAAAAAAGGCAAGGAAAGTTGAAGTTATTGATGATAAAATAAAAGATCTGCTTGAAGATATGGCAGAAACAATGTATAATTCAGACGGAGTTGGACTTGCGTGTCCTCAAATAGGAATTTTAAAAAGACTTGTAACAATAGATGTCGGAGATGAACACGGATTACTTAAAATGGTAAATCCTGAAATTTTAGAAAGTTCCGGAGAACAAGTTGGACCAGAAGGATGTCTTTCAATTCCAGATGTGAGAGGTTTTGTAAAAAGACCTGAAAAAGTAAAATTCAAATATACAGATATTGATGGAAACGAACAAATTATAGACGCAACAGGTCTTTTGGCTGTTTGTGTATGTCATGAAATAGATCACTTAAATGGAATTTTATTTACAGATTTAGCTTTGGAGGGAGAAGAAGCTGAAATGTATGAAAAATTGTATTATGGTGAGGAAGAATAATGAAAAAAATAATTTTTATGGGAACTCCTGAGTTTGCAGTTCCACCTTTAGAAACTTTGAATGAAAATTTTGAAGTTTCTTTAGTTGTTTCTCAAAAAGACAAACTTAGAAACAGAAAAAAATTATTACCAACTCCCGTAAAGCAAAGATCATTGGATCTTGGACTTGAAGTTGTAACTCCTGATAGTGTAAAGAGTGATGAATTTTTTGAAATTGTAAAAAAAATAAATCCTGATTTTATTGTCGTGGTAGCATTTGGACAGATAATTAACAAAAGGTTAATCGACTTTATGAAAGGTAGAATTTTAAATATTCATGCTTCTATTTTACCGGAACTTAGAGGTTCTGCGCCAATAAATTGGGCTATTGTAAATGGACTAGAAAAAACGGGTGTAAGCATTATGTCAATAGATGTTGGGCTTGATACGGGAGATGTTTTGGATATTGAAGAAACAGAAATTTTAGAGTCGGATAATGCTGAAACTCTTTATGAAAGACTTTCAAAAATGGGTTCAAAATTGATTGTTAAAACTATCAATGACTTTGAAAATAAATATGAAAATAGAGTTAAACAGGGAGATATTTTTTCCTATGCTCCAATGATTAAAAAGGAAATGGGAAAACTTAATTTTAATGATACTTCAAGAAATATTTTCAACAAAGTAAGAGGTTTTTATAATTGGCCAAGTACATTTTGTGAATATTTGGGAGAAAATATAAAAGTTCATAGAGCTGAAATTTCAAAAGAAAATCCGAATGAAAATGTCGGAACAATTTTTAAAGTTTCAGATGATGCAATTTTTGTTAAAACTTTAGACGGAAGTATAAAACTTTTAGAAATTCAATTTTCTGGTAAAAAGAGAGTTTTAGTTAAAGACTATCTTTGTGGCAATTCTATAAAAGTTGGAGAAATTTTAAAATAATGAGAAAACTTGCAGTTGAAATTCTTTGTGAAATCAAAGATGAAAATTCAAATTCAACAAATTTATTAAATAAAAATACAAAAAACATTTCTGATTTAGATAGTAAATTTTTAAGAGAAATTGTATATGGAACTTTGGAAAATAGAATTTATCTTGATTATATAATCAAAAAGCTCTGTAAATTAAGAATTAAGAAGTTCAATCCGTATATTTTAAATATTTTAAGAGTTTCTATTTATCAGATTATTTTTATGGATAAAATTCCTGAATTTGCAATAATAAATGAGGCTGTTAATCTTACAAAAGTTTTTAAACTTAAAAAATTTTCCTCTTTTGTTAATGGATCTTTAAGAAATTTTTTGAGAAATAAAGAAGACTTTGTAAAGATTGAAGCTGACAATGTAGAGGAAGCTATCTCTATAAAATATTCTGCTAATATTGATATTGTAAAAATTTTACTTTCCGATTATGGCAGGGAAGAAACTATAAAAATTCTCGAAAATTCTATGTCCAAACCTCATTTTGCAATAAGAATTTCATCTTTTGAAAAGACGGAACAAAAAGTTTTTAAGGATTTGGTAAAAGACGGATATAAGCTTAAAAAATCTGAAATTTCAAAACTTACTTATTTTGTAGAAAATCCTACTAATATATTGGAAACTGAAAGTTTTAAAAGAGGAGATTTTACGGTTCAAGATGTTGGAAGTATTCTAACGGGAGAAATTTTAGCTCCAAAAGAAAATTCAAAAGTTTTAGATATCTGTTCTGCACCGGGTGGAAAAACTTGTCATCTAGCTTTTCAGATGAAAAATAGTGGAGAAATCTTTGCGAACGATATTGTAAAGAGTAAATTAAAAAAGATAGAAGAAAATTGTAAAAGACTTAATATAAAAAATGTAAAATTACTAAATTTTGACGCTTCAATTTACAAAGAGGAATATAAAGAACAATTTGACTATATACTCTGTGATGTAATTTGTTCAGGAATTGGAGTTATGGATAGAAAACCTGAAATAAAATTATTCAGAAGTCAAGAAACTATTGATGAAATAATTAAATTGCAGAGAAAAATTTTTGACAATGCAGTAAAATATCTAAAAGATAAAGGAGAGATAGTTTACAGCACTTGCTCTGTTTTGAAATGTGAAAATGAAGAAAATGTCAAATACTTTTTAGAAAAACATAAAAATTTAAAAATAAAAGATATTGAATTTTTTGGCAAATCAGAAAAATTTATAAAATTATTACCTGAAAAATATAAACATAATGGATTTTTTATAATAAAATTTATTAAAGAGAATTAAGGGATTGAGGACTAGTCTTCAATCTTTTTTTATAAGAAAATTGTCTTGATCAAAATCAGCAAAGAGAAAAAATGAGTCAAGATGATAAACTATTTTAGGATAAAATAAGTCAAAAGAGAAAAAAATCTTAAAAATCTTGTACTATTTTATAGTGGATTAAAAAAAATAGTTAGAAAAATGAATATTTAGCTTGAGTAAAAGACAAAATGTGGAAAAGGTGATATAATGAGATGGACGAGAAATTGACAATTTAGAATTTGTAGAGGTGAAAAATGTAATGGCTACATATTCAACTTAAATCAAAATAATATAAAATTACGAGGAGATTATAAGATGAACAATTATATAAAATTAAATGAAGATAGATGGAATAATGTAAAAAATGACTATACTGAGCCATTGACACATGAAGAATTAGAAGAAGTTAGAAATAATCCAATTTCTGTTGCATTAACTGTTGGGAAAAAAGTTCCAAAAGAATGGTTTGAAAAAGCAAACGGAAAAAAGATATTAGGTTTAGCTTGTGGTGGTGGACAGCAGGGATCAGTTTTTGCTATAAAAGGTTATGATGTAACTATAATGGATTTTTCTAAATCACAATTACAAAGAGATGATATGGTTGCTAAAAGAGAAGGCTTAAAAATCAATACAGTTCAAGGCGATATGACAAAACCATTTCCATTTGAAAATGAAACTTTTGATATTATTTTTAATCCAGTTTCAAATGTATATATAGAAGATTTAGAAAATATGTATAAAGAAGCCTCTCGAGTATTAAAAAAGGGTGGATTGTTAATGGTTGGATTTATGAATCCTTGGATATACATGTATGATGCTGACATTGTATGGGACAAACCCGATGAGGAATTACTTTTAAAGTTTTCAATACCTTTTAATTCAAAAGAGCTTGAAGAGGAAGGCAAGATAACCATAAATCCAGAATATGGATATGAATTTAGCCATACCTTAGAAACTCAGATTAGAGGACAACTTAAAAACGGTCTCGCTATGATAGATTTTTATGAATCATGTGATAAAAGAAATAGATTATCACGATATGGAAATGACTATATAGCTACACTTTGCATTAAACTATAATGTTATAGAACATACTTCAGGAGAATAGCCCGTTTTATTTTCCGTAAGGGTTAAAATCTAAATTTCAGTTTGTCGAAATAAAACTATTAAATAATAATTACAAAAGTTCTCTTAGTAAAATGGAAGAAGTAGAATTTTTGGGTAAATCAGAAAATTTTATAAAATTGTTACCAGAAAAACAAAAATATAATGGATTTTTTATAATAAAATTTGTAAAAGAGAGGTAAAGGATTGAGGATTAGTCTTCAATTTTTTTCACATAATTTTATATAAAATTTTAGAAATAAATTTTCTGTTTTTTGATGTTTTATAAGAAAGTCATCTAGACCAAAATTAGCAACTTGAAGGAAAATAAGTCAAAATGATGAACTATTTAAGGATAAAATAAGGTAAAAGAGAAAAAGCCTTAAAAATCTTGTACTATTTTATCATAAATTAAAAAAATATAGTTAGAAAAATGAATTTTTAGCTTGAATAAATGACTAAATGTGGAAAAAGTGATATAATGAGATGGACGAGAAATTGACAAATTAGAATTTGCAAATTTAAAATTAGAGGAGGTATTATGAAAAAAATATATATGTATGTATTAGATACAATGGCAGATTGGGAGAATGGATATTTCTTACAAGGCTTGACCTTACAAAAAATGGCAGGAGAGTTAAAATATGAATTACAAACTGTTTCAGTATCTACGAGAGCAATTAAAACTGCTGGTGGAATTACTGTTGTTCCAGATATTACTTTAGAGGAAATTGATGAAACACAGGCGGGAGCATTATTATTGATTGGAGGAGATACTTGGCAGGAAAAGTCAAATCAACCGATACTTGAGATCGCTAATTCATTTCTTAAAAAGAATATATTGGTAGCTGCCATTTGTGGAGCTACATTAGGGTTGGCAAATAAAGGAATTTTAAATTCATACTATCGTACAAGTAATGCTTCGTTCTTTTTGAAAGAAAGTATTAAATATCAAGGCGAGAAATATTATAAAGATACACTCGCAGTGATGGACAAAAATCTCATTACTGCAAGTTCAGCAGGTTCTTTGCTTTGGGCAAAATATATATTTGAAAACTTAGAACTATACTCTCATGAAACTATCGAAGCATGGTACAACTATTTTTCTTCTGGAAAAGTGGAGTACTTTGGAGAATTAATGAGTTCTTTTAATAAGCATTAAACAAATCTCAGTTTGTCGAAGTAAAAAAATCAAATAGGATATTACCAAGAGGAAGTAAAAG
Organism: Parvimonas sp. M20; assembly: GCF_035282425.1. Taxonomy (NCBI): domain Bacteria; kingdom Bacillati; phylum Bacillota; class Tissierellia; order Tissierellales; family Peptoniphilaceae; genus Parvimonas; species Parvimonas sp. M20. The sequence continues at coordinate 29,001 of NZ_JAYKBQ010000002.1, forward strand.
CAAATAGCGGATACTTCAACAAAAATGTAATTGAAACAATGCAAGATAAACTTACAAGAATAATGCTTAGGGAGTTGCGGAGAAAATTGAATGAAAAACGATAATTTTGATTAAAAGTCCTTAACAAGTAGCAACAGGAGTGATAAATTGAAAATTTTCCTGTTTTTGTTTTTATATTTGGAACAGTTAGTTGCCAATATTTCTAAAATGTAAGATTTATAGTAATTAATAAATTGTTTTGGAGAAAATTTATGGAATTTAATAAAGATAAATGGATAAAAGACGGTAAGATTTTAAATATGCCAAAAAAACAGCAAGATAAATATGAACTTTTTGTTTATTTAGCTTCTATTTGTTTTGATGAGAGAAAATATAAAGAAAAAGAAATTAATGAAATTTTAAAGAAATATTATGTAGATTATTGTTATTTGAGAAGATCTATGGTTGATTTTAAACTTTTAAAAAGGACTGATGATGGAAGTGAGTATTTCTTTGATAAGTCGGTATTAGATTGAATTTAGTAGGAGAGATATGATATATATAAAAGAAATTTCGGCTAAGGATATTAATTTGTTTTGGGAGAAACATATTAAGTATTTAATTGAAGATGAAATAATTACAGATAAGGAAGATATAGAATATTTTTTAAGTAGTGAGTATAGAGATTTTTTAGAAAATCGTATGATTGTTGATAAGGATAGACATTATTTTGCTTATTTTTTTGAAAATGATATAGAAATAGGAGCGGTTCAATTTACAATTTATAACAACAAAGATGGAAAATATTTTGGAGAATGTTTTATACTTGATTTTTGGATATATCCTGACTTTAGAAATAAATCTAAAGGTTTGGAATGTTTTAAGAAATTAGAAAAATATACAAAGCCACTTGGGGCAAAGCACTATGTTTTAAATTCAATGAAAGAAAATTCAATTAGATTTTGGAAAAAAATAGGATTTGTAGAAAATGGAATTGATGAATGGGGTATGAAATTGTTTAGACTATATTAACTTTTAAAAAATTTACAGATAAATAAATTAGAGAAATGTTAAAGGAGCTTTTAAAAAGCTCCTTTGTTTTTAGTTTAGTATTAATCTTTGCAAGAAGGGTCTTTACTTGCTTTATCTTTTGGTAAGTCTCCAACTTTTTTATATTCTACATCTTTTGATTTAGGATCTCCAATTTGAACAGGAAGTTCATCATCCATTTGCCATTGATTCCAGCCGCCATCATATAGACTAGCGTTTAATCCATTTTCATGAGCAAGCAAGAATGCAACAGAGCCTCTCCAACCGGTTCCACAGTAGAAAGCCAATTGTTTGTCCGTTGAAATTCCTTGTTCTTCCCACATTTTCTTTATTTCAGAAAAATCTTTATATTTTCCGTCTTTATCAGTATATGCATCCATTGATTGTTTATCATGTCCTGCTTTTCCCCATAAGGCTCCTTTTGGTTCTCCTGCTCTAGGTATATAAGTATAACCACTTTCTTTTCCCAACCATTCGTTTTCACTTCTAATTGAAATTAATTGGAAGTTATTGTCCTTTCCAAGTTTTTCTTTAACAGCTTCTATTGAAGTAATATATTCAGGATGAGCTGGGATTTTAGTTTTAAAATCAGCTACAGGGGTAGGTTTAGTTTCTTCTTGTTCTACAGGATAATTTTTATTCATCCAGCTTTTTAAACCACCATTTAAAATTTTTACATTTTCAACTCCTGCATATAGATATGCTGTTGCAACTCTAGCACAGCCTGTATTTTGTCCATAAAGAATAACGACAGTATCTTTATCTATTCCATAATTTAATAAACTTTTTTCAAGTTCTTCAGGGCTTCTTAAATTCCATACAGGTTCTTTTTCTACTGTATCAGTATTGATATGTATTGCACCTTTGATATGATTTTGTAAATAATCCGGACTATCTTTTGTTTCACCCCAAGAGACTTCAGCAATTATAAATTTTTTAGAATCTTCATTTTTCCCATCAAGAACTTCTTTAACATAATCTTCATCAACAAATATAGTATTTTTAGTTACTTTTTTAGTTGAAGAATTTTCTTCTTTTTTCTCTGTTTGTTCTGTCTGCTTTTCACTTGTTTTTTCTTCTTGCTTTTTAGAACAAGAAGCTAAAACTCCTAAAGCTAAGAATAAAATTAATAATTTTTTAAAACATTTTTTCATAGTATCCTCCTTAAATGTTTTATGATTACAATTATATAATGACTATTTTTTATCATAGTTATTAATTATATAATTATAATCGTTATGTTTATTATATAATAAAATATAATAATTGTAAATAAAGGCATTAATTATTTACAATTAAGTTAAAAGTATAATTAAAATTTTGATATTCAAAATGTGAACTGAATTATTACGCAATTCTTTTCTTCACGAGGTCACTTGGGAAACTTGTTATTTAACTAAAATAAGTTATGTTTAGTTAAACATAACTTACTTTAAATTTATTCCTTGATATGAATTTTTTTGTTTTAGAATTTTACTAATTTCTCCAATTGTTTTAATTTTATCTTTTGACCAAAGGGGAGCAACAAGTTTTTCTTTGTCACCATCTCCTGTGAGTCTATGAATAATTATGTTCTTGTCTAAATTTTCAATTGCCATAATTAAAGCATTTATATATGCATCCCAAGTTATGACTTTGAAATTATTTTTTAAGTATTCCTCATATAGTTCACAATCGTTCTGAATATAAAGACTGTGAATTTTAATACCCCAAGGTTTTTGAGTATTTACATAATCAATAGTATTTTTATAATCTATTTCTGTTTCATTTGGAAGGCCAAAAATTATATGAAAGATAGTTTTTATATTTAATTCTTTTAATTTTTTTACACAATTTTCAAAAGTTTCTGTACTGTAACTGATATTCATATTATTTCTTGTATTTTCATTTGAGCTTTGTAATCCAAGTTCAATCCATACTTCAATTTTTTCATTCAGTTCTGCAAGCAAATTATAAATTTTTTCATTGAAACAGTCTGCTCTTGTAGCAATAGATAGCACTTTTACATTTGGGAAATTTATTGCCTCATAGTACATTTTCCTAAGTTCTTCTATAGGCAAAAATGTATTTGTATAGCTTTGGAAGTAGGCTATATAACCATTGTTTTTATCTTTTTCTTTTAAAAAATCTATTTGAGCATTTAATTGTTCGGTAATTGACTTTCTTTTAGTTGTAAATTCTCCACTTCCACTTTCGGAGCAAAATTTACAACCACTTTTTCCGTTTTGTCTATTTGGACAAGAAAACCCTCCATCAATGGAGAGTTTTAAAAGTTTTGAACCGAATTTTTCCTTTAGATAAGAACTTAAATCATTATATCTTTGCATATTATCTCTTTTTATCTCTTTCTTAATTGTTCTTTTTGTTCTAAAACATGGCGCTTTAATTCGTCTAAATATTCTATTTCATCATTTGAAAAATCAACATTTTTCAAAAATTTTCCTGCTCCTTTTATTACCATTAATTCAGGGTTTTCTGGATTTAAAACCTCTAAATGTGTTCTATCTGTTATTAATTCAACAAATCCAGGAATTAATGACGAACCTCCAGTTAGAATTAATCCCTTTTCAGAAATATCGGCGATTAATTCTGGTGGAGTTTTCTCCAAAGTTTCAGTTATTGCATTTAAAATTTTATTTAAAGTCATTCCAATTGCATGAGAAATATCTGAATCATTTACAAAAATATGCATTGGAAGACCATTCATAACATTTCTTCCTTTAATTTCATACATTGAGCCTTCATTTGTTGGATATGCTCTTGCAACTGATAATTTAATAATTTCTGCTGTATTTTCTCCAATCAACATATTATATCTCGTACGAATGAAATCTGCAATTGCTTGATCAATTGTATTTCCACCGACACTCATACTTTTGGCAATAATTATTTCTCCATTTGAAATTACAGAAATATCTGTCTTTCCAGCTCCAATATCTACAACCATAGTACCTGATGGATCGTTTACATTTACACCACAACCAATGGCAGCAGTTATTGTTTGTTCTAAGAGAACAACATTGTTTGCACCAGCAAGTTTTACTGCTTGAGTTATAGCTCTTTTTTGTACTTGTGTCAATTCACTCGCAATACAAACTAAAACATTCGGTCTGAAAAAATTATTTCCAACAGATTTTTTTATAGCTCTTTTTATAATAGCTTCTGTTGCATTAAAATCTACAATATTTCCTCCAACAACAGGTCTTTTTGCAACTACATTTCCCGGAATACGTCCTAATAATTTTTTTGCGGTTTCTCCATAATTTAAAATTTTATTTTTATATGTATCCATAGTAACGACTGATGGTTCATTAACTACGATACCTTTATTTTCTACGAAAGTTACTACCTTTGATGTTCCAAAATCAATGGCAAGAGTTTTTCTAAAATACTTCATAAAAATCCCCTATCTATTTTACTCTAAAAATTATTCAAAATTTAAAGTCTTGAATAATTTTATTTATAAATTTAATTTAACTATAATTTTTTATTTTAAATGAAATTTTACTACTATAATTTTACACTAAAATTTACATATAGTAAAGAGTAATTTTCATATAAAAAAATTTGATAAAATTTATATGTTGTAGTAAAATAAGAATAATATAATTAATAATAAATTTTGGAGGACTTTATGTTTAGAATGAAAAACAAGCTTAATAATTTATATAATGCAAATAGAGAAGTTAAGTTTGCTCTTATTGGAGCCGGAAAAATGGGAAAGGGACTTGTTAATCAACTTTCCAGAATTAAAGGTCTTACAAGTTCTGTTGTAATAGATGAAAAACCTGAAAAAGCTATGGAAGCTCTTATTTCATCCGGTGTTAGAAAGTCAGATATTACTACAAGTGATAATATAAGGATAATTGAAAATTCTATAAAGAATGGAATGTATGTCGTTTCTGATGATTATACTATTGCTTGCAAATTACAAGATATTAAAGGAGTTGTTGATGCAACAGGAAATCCTCCTTTTGGAGCAATCTTAGCAATGGAGGCAATTGAAAATAGAAAACATACAATTATGTTAAATGTTGAATGTGATGCAGTTATTGGGCCATATTTATTTAATTTAGCTAAAAAGAAAAATGTAATCTATACTGGCTCTGCAGGAGATGAACCTGGAGCAATAATGGAACTTGCTGATTTTGCTTTAGGTGCAGGTTTTAAACTTCTTGCTGTTGGAAAAGGGAAAAATAATCCGCTTAATCATTATATAACAGAGGATGATGTTAGAGAGGAAGCAATTTCAAAAGGACTCTATCCAAAAATGCTTGCAGGTTTTATTGATGGAACTAATACCATGATTGAACTTACAAGTACTGCAAATGCCTTGGGATTTATCCCTGATGTCATTGGTTGTCATGGTCCAAATGCTACACCTGCTGATTTAGCGAAAATTTTCTCTCTTAAAGAACAAGGGGGAATTTTAAATAATTATAAGACTGTAGATTTTGCTTTTGGAGTTGCACCAGGAGTTTATGCTATCGTAACAAGTGATAGTGATGAGGTTCACGATTTAATGAAATATTTAAAAATGGGGGATGGACCGAATTATGCAATTTACAGACCTTATCATTTAACAAGTTTGGAAACACCAATCACAATATATAATGCAATTGTTGAAAAAGAATCAACTATTGTTCCAGCTTGTGGGCAAGTTTCAGATACCATTACAGTTGCAAAAAGAGATTTGAAAGCAGGAGAAATCTTAGAGGGAATTGGTGGTAAATCCGTTTTTGGAAAAATAACTAGCCACGCATATCAAAAAAGAAAAAATCTTTTGCCAATTGCCATGATTACTAAAAAAACTAAGTTAAAAGTAGATGTTAAAAAAGATGAGCTTATCACTCTTGATATGGTGGAATTAGATGAGGAGCATATTATAACTAAACTTAGAAGAAAGCAAGATAAATTAGGTCTTTAGGAGAAAGTATGGAAATAATTTCAAAATATAAAAATAGAATTGCAATAGGAATTTCGGCTATTGCAGTAATTATATTGATTATATTTTTAAGTCATAACTTTTCGAGCAATTCTAATAAAGAAGTGCCTTATGATTTTTCAAAACCTTATACTAAAATTGAATTTATTAAAGATGAAATGTTTGTTTTTAATAATAATAAATTTTCAAGATATAATAAAAATGGAAAACTAAAATTAGAAAAAGAGATTGAAAACAATGGGAAAATCAGAGTTTCTAATGATGTTATCTATTCACTTATGCCTAATGAAATAATTATGTATAGCAAGAATTTTGATGAAATTAAAAGAGTTTCATTAGAAAAAGAAACTCAGGATTTTATTATTGAAAATAATAAAATTATTTTAATCAATAATGCGAGTTTTAAAATTTTCGATGAGAATTTGACAGAAATATATTCAAATGAAGATGTTCAAAATCCTGGATATGTAAAGTTTTCAAAAAGTAAAAATAATTTTGTTTATACAGATTATGTAAAGTCTGAAAATACTATTAAATCAAGATTTCATATTTTGAATTTAAAAGATAAGTCAACTGTTTGCGATTTTACATTTTTTAATGAATTTATAATAGAATTTGGCTTTGTAAATGATTCAGATGACAAACTTTTTGTTGCAACAAATGAAAAATTATATTTGTTTGAAAAAAACATCATAAAAAATCAATATTATATGAAAAATTTAAAAAATGTTATTTATCATTCTGGAAAAATTTATTTATTTTCTGAAGACTTAAAAGTTTTTAATGCTAAGGATTTAAAATTGGAAAAAACTGTTGATATTGGTAATGACTATGTGAAATCTTATATCTTAAGTAAAGATATTCTGTTAGTCAAAAAAAATGGGTATGTATTGATTGATAAATCCACTTTTAAAACTAAAGAATTTTCAGGTGAAATAGCAGATTCTATTCAAAGTGAAGATTCAGTTTATTTGATTCAAAAAGATAAATACAAAAAAATAAAATAGGGGGGATTTTTTTGGACGAAAAATATTTATTATTGACTTTTAATTCAGTTAATCATACAATGCAATTAGAAAAGGAACTAAAAAATTTGGAAAAGAAATTTAAAACAATTCCAACGCCAAGGGAAGTGAGTCGTTCTTGTGGTCTTGCAATTTTACTTGATCCAAGTGAACTTGAAACAGTAAAATCACTAAAAGAAGCGGGTAAAAATGTTGATTACCTTTGGCTTTTTGAAAAGACACAAGATAGAGGAAATGTTGTAACGGAGATAAATATTAATGAATAAATTTTTTGAAAATTTTATTTATTCGGAGTCTATTAGAAGCCTAATTATAAAAGTAATTTTATCTATAATAGTTTTCTTGGTTGCTAAAATTATAATTTATATTTTTACAAAAGCTTTGACAAATTTAGTTAAAACATATAAATCAAATGATTTTAGAAACTCTAAAAAGGTAAACTCGATAGTTTCTATATCATCAAGTGTTTTGAAATATATAATTTATTTTATAGTCATAGTTATAATTTTAAGCATTTTTGATGTAAATACTTTATCTTTAATAGCAACTGCTGGAGTTGGTGGTATTATTATTGCCTTTGGAGTTCAAAGTATTGTAAAGGACTTGTTCAGTGGAGTTTTTATTCTGTTAGACGACCAATATAATATTGGGGATGATGTTATTATTAATGGAATCTCCGGTAATATTATGGCTATAAATATGCGAAATACACAGATACAAGGTTATGACGGAAGTGTAAATACAATTTCAAATGGAAGTATAACAACTGTTACAAACTTTAGTAAAAACAATCAAAGATCTGTTGTTACTTTTTGTTTTCCAATTGATGTGGATGTTGAAAAAGTTAAGAAAATTATAAGCGATTTTTCAACCGAATTTTCAGAAAAATATAAAAGTGTAATCAAAGATCCGGTATTTTTCGGAGTTACAGAAATGGGAAGTTATTATATAAAAATAGCTGTTGCTCTTTGGAGTAAACAGTCAACACAATGGCAAAATGAAAAAAAATTAAGAGAAGAATTGTATAAAAAATTTAAAGAAAAAAATATTGAATTTTTGAAACTTGAAAAGGGTGATAAAATTGTATAAATATAAAGTATCGGATATTGTAGTGCTAAAAAAAGAACATCCCTGTGGAACAAATAGATGGGAGATTTTAAGGACAGGAATTGAAATTAAATTGAAATGTCTAGGTTGTGAAAGGGAAGTTTGGATTAAAAGAATTGATTTTGAAAAAAGACTAAGAAAAGTTGAAATAGATGGGAAACTTTTCAAAGTTGCTAATCTTTAAAGGAGGTAATTATGAATTTCTTAGAATTGGCAAAAAAGAGATATTCTGTAAGGGAATTTTCTAGTAAAAAGGTTGAAAAAGAAAAGATTTTAAAAATTTTAGAGGCTGGGAAAATTGCACCGACAGCAAAAAATAACCAACCAATAAAAATTTACTATTGTACTGAAGATGAAAAGTTAAAACTTTTAAATGAGTCATCCCCTTGTGAATATAATTCTCAACTTATGTTTGTTATAACATACAATTTGGATCAATGTTGGTATAATAGTTATACTGGAATTCCAAGTGGAGTTGTAGATGCTACAATTGTTGCAACGCAAATGGTTCTTGAAGCAGAAGACTTGGGATTGGGCTCAGTATTTATTGGAGCTTTTAATTCTGATATTGTAAAGGAAAAATTTGATATTCCTGAACAAAATCAAATAGTAATGCTATTATTTATGGGTTATAAATCTGAAAATGCTATGTCTTCACCATTGCATGAAACTTATAAATCTGATGAAGAATTATTTGAAGAATTAAAAATAAGATAATCAGGGGGATTATATGGATAAAATATTAGAAGATTTATTTTCTTTACAAGATATTGAATATAAAAATTTTAATGCAAAACTCATTCCCACAGTAGATAAAGACTTAATAATCGGAGTTAGAACACCTGATTTAAGAAATTATGCAAAAAAATTATTTAAAGAAGATGAAAAACGAAGCTTTCAGTTTTTAAATAATCTTCCACATAAATATTATGAAGAAAATAATCTTCATGGTTTCTTGATTGAACAAATAAAAGATTTTGATTTAGCGATGGAATATACAGAAAAATTTATTCCCTTCATTGACAATTGGGCAACTTGTGATACATTTTCGCCAAAAGTTTTTAAAAAATTTCCAAATGAAACATACAAATATATTTTAGATTGGATAAAAGATGAAAAAACTTATGTTATAAGATACGGAATAGGTCTTTTACTTTCAAATTATTTGGATGAAAATTTTAAAGAAGAACATTTGGAAATTGTTTCAAAAGTTAGTTCTGAAGAATATTATGTAAATATGATGATTGCTTGGTATTTTGCAACTGCCCTAACAAAACAACAAGAGTATGCTATAAAGTTTATAGAAAATAAAAAACTTGATGATTGGACTCATAATAAAGCCATTCAAAAGGCAATAGAAAGCAGAAGAATTACTGAAGAAGAAAAATCATATTTAAGAAGTTTAAAAGTAAAAATAGTGAAATAGAATGAAAAGATTTAGTAATTAGGATTAGGGAGTAAATTTTTAAAGGTATTTCCTAATTTTTTTATTGATAATTCATAAACAATGAAAATATGCTATAATATAGTTATTAAATTATGTTATATCTTTTATGAATATTTATTTGGGAGGTTTGTGGCTATATATGAATAATTTTTTTGAAGCATTGATTGGAGAAAAATCAGAAAGCAAAAATATATTTTCTCCTCTAATTGGAGAATGGGAAATTGAATGGGTTGATGGAAAAGGAACTGAAAAAGAAAGGCATGTAATAGGAGAATGGTTGTTTTCAGAGATATTGAACGGTCAAGGAATTCAAGATGTTTTCATTTGTCCGTCAAGAGTAGAAAGAGTTGCAACTCCACAACCGGATGCTGAATATGGTACAACTATAAGAATATATAATCCAAAAAAGAAAAAATGGGATATTTGCTATTCCTGTTTAGGAAAGATGGTTTGTTTGGAAGCAGAAAAAATAGATGATAAAATTGTACTAGTGAATAAAGAGAAAACAGAGAGTCTTAATCAATGGATATTTTCAAATATTACTCTCGACACATTTCATTGGGAAAGCAAAACATCTTTTGATAATGGCAAGAGTTGGGTTACAAATGGTGAAGTATTTGCAAAGAGAAAAAATTGAACATATGGGTTGAATTTAATATGAAAGGTAGTGTAAAAATTTTGTATCTTGACACACTACCTTTTTTATTGGACTTGACGAAAATATTTTAATAGTATAAAATTAACTGTAATTATATTTTCATTATTGAATGTAATTGACTCTATTTTAAAATAAAAAAGATTGTATTTTATTGTTGTCGTTGGGGGAGAGATGGAAAATTTAAGTACGGTTATTGAAAGACTAAAAAAACTGCAACAAAATTTGTTAGAAATTGGTGATTCACTTTGACATTTCTAAGTTAGAGGATGAGTATAGGAGTCTTGAGGCTCAAAGTTTCAAAGAAGATTTTTGGAATGATTCTAAAAATGCAAAGTCAATTTTGGATAATATGAAAAATTTGAAATTTAAGATTGAAACTTTTACTTGTCTAAGCCAGAAGATTGTAGACTCAATAGAATTTTTAGAAATTTTATCTGACGAAGAATTTATGGAGTATGAAAGAGAAGCATTAAAAAATATTCACAATATTGAAAAAGAATATTTATCATTGAAGTTAAATACTTTGATGGTTGGAGAATATGACTCAAATAATGCCATTTTAGAAATTCATGCCGGAGCCGGTGGTACAGACGCTCAAGATTGGACTGAAATGTTACAACGTCTTTATACAAGATGGATTAACAGTAAGGGTTTTTCATTTTCAATTTTAGATTACAATTCTGATACTGAAGGTGGAATTAAGTCTGTTACTTTAAAAGTTGACGGCAAAAACGCCTATGGATTTTTAAAAGGGGAAAAAGGAGTTCATAGACTTGTTAGAATTTCTCCATATGATTCGTCAAATAAGAGGCATACAAGTTTTGCAAGTGTAGATGTTTTTCCAGAAATTGAAGAAATTACTGATATTAAAATAAATCCTAAAGATTTAAGGATTGATACTTATAGATCTGGTGGTGCCGGAGGACAACATGTCAATAAAACGGATTCAGCAGTCAGAATAACTCATATTCCAACAGGAGTAACTGTTTGTTGTCAATCCGAAAGAAGTCAAATATTTAATAGAGATACAGCGATGAGACAGCTTATTGCAAAACTCTTAATTATAAAACAAGAAGAAAATAGAGAAAAAATAGAAGATATTCAAGGGAAATATTCTCAAATAGCTTGGGGTTCACAGATAAGATCTTATGTATTTCAACCTTATACACTTGTCAAAGATCATAGGACAGGTTATGAAACTGGAAATGTGGAATCTGTTATAAATGGGAATATTGATGAATTTATAAATCAGTATTTATGTGAGTTAGTTAAAAAAAGCAGGTGATTTTATGAAAAGAGAAACAGCAACTAGAATTGTTGCACTTATATTAGCTTTGATGATGCTAGTAGGAATATTGCCAACAATTATAGGATTATTTAGATAATGCAAGTTATAAAAATAAATTATAGTAAGTCTAAAGAAGTTTTTGAAGTAATTTTTGAGGATGAAACAAAGCTTCTTTTGAATTACAATATTTTTGAAAAGTATAAAGTTTCAGTTGATATGGATTTTTCAGAAAATGAAATTTTAGAAATGAAGTATTTTTCAGATATTGAAAGAGCAAAGTCGAGAGCAATAAATTATATTTCAGGAAAGTTGAAAACTAAGTATGAAGTAAGATTAAAACTTAAAGAAAATGACTTTGCAGAAGATGTTATAGACAAAGTTTTGGATATTTTAGAAAAAGAGGAATATTTAAACGACAGAGTCTATTGTGAAATATTTATTGAAGATAAGAAAAAATTAAATGGCTATGGAAAAAATAAAATCAAATCTTTATTAATTCAAAAGGGAATTTCTAAAAATATTTTTGAAGATTTTTTGGATGAGTTTGAATACGATGAAGAATTTGATAATGCTCTTAAAATGGGTATAAAAAAGTTGAACCTATTGTCAAATGAAGAGGATAATTTCAAGAAAAGGCAAAAAATTATAAATTATTTGGCTTATCGTGGTTTTGGATTTGACGTTATAAATGATGTTTTAAAGGAAATATTATGATGACTTTTGTTTATATGTTGGAGTGTAAGGACGGAAGTTTTTATACTGGCTATACGACTGATTTAAAAGCCAGATTTGAAAAACATAATTCAGGCTGTGGTGCAAAATATACAAGAGGAAGAACTCCTGTAAAACTCGTTTATTTTGAAATTTTTGAAACGAAATCAGAAGCACTCAAAAGAGAAATTAAGATAAAAAAGATGAATAGGTTAAAGAAAGAAAAATTAGTATTAAATTTTGATAAAAGCAAATTTTCTACTTATATGGAAGGTGATGTTTTATGATTAATGAAAATTTATATAATCAATATGATGATTTAAGAGAAAATTTAGCGGAGTTATTACTTCTAAAAGAGGAAATTATTTCAATTAGAAACGACTTAGTTTTAGAAGATGATGAAAAGTTTAAACTTTTATATAAAAAGAATATTGAAAGTCTTATGAAAATTCAAAAGTCTCTTGAAAGAGATGTTATGAATCTATTTAGGGCAGGGGAAATTTTAAAAACTCTTGAATTTGCAGATAATTTTGTAGATGTAAGTCAAGTTTATACAATCATAGATTCAGAGAATAAAAACAGCAAAAAATTTAATTCAAATGAAGTTAAAAATTTTGTAGGATTATTTGATGAACTTGATACTGAAGAAAATAGCACTTGTGATGATGTCTTTAAAGCGATTGCAAAGGAAATTTCTCCACAGACAAATAGTAAAAATTGGGATAAAGAGCTTTGGAAAAAGACGCTAAAGGCTAAAGCTGATGACAGCAAAAGAACAATGAATAAAATTTTTAAAACTATTGAAGAAGAAAGATTGATAAAAAATCCAGTAGATTTTAATATTGATGAATATTCAGAAAATATTCGAACTTTAGAAAAGAATTTGGAATTTTTGCAAAGAGAAGTAAAAACTCTTGGAGAATCATGCAAAGGTACTCTTGATGAAAAAAAGGTTGAGAGAATGCAAAAGTTATTGAAAAAAGTTGAGCATAGAAAGGCAGATATAAATCATTCAATTGAGGTTTTAATAAAAATAAAAAATGGTTTAATGGATGGATTTATAGCGTCTTTGCCTACAAATAAAAATGGAATGTTAAATTAGGAGGAGAAAATGGAATTAAAATTTGAAATTACAGAGGAATTAGGAATTCTATCCGAAAATGAAAAAGGTTGGAGGAAAGAATTAAATTTAGTGAGTTGGAATGAGAGAGAACCAAAATACGATATAAGAGATTGGAATCCAAGTCATGAGAGAATGTCTAAGGGAATAACTCTTACAAAGGAAGAAGCACAAGCACTTTATGAAATTTTAAAGGAAGAATTTGGAGAATAGTGTGAAAAAACTTTTTGGGAAATTTATTTTAGGACTTTCTAAAGTTTTAGATAAAATTTTAGGGGCAATAGTAACTGGCTTATCATATATTGTAAATTTGCTAAGTAGTATCTCCATATTTTTGGTATTAATTGGAATAGCTTTTTTAACTTTAGGTTCGTTTTTGCTTCCTTTGCTACTGATATTTTTACTTTCCAATCCGGTTTTTTGGCTAATAATATTTGTTTTTTTCATAGTTCCGTTTTTAGGAAAGAAATTTATTTCTTTTTTAAGATATATTAATTATTCACTATGTGAATATCTAAATGATTATGGAAATTTTTTATTAGGGAACAACAAGGGATATTCATCTTTTAAAGATTATAAAAGAAAATATGAAAGGGTTCAAGAAGAAGAGCGTCAAAGAGAAAGAGAAGAAAGACAAAGAAGAGAGCAAGAAGAATGGGAAAGACGATTTAATTCTTTTAATGAATTTTTTTCAAATAATGGTGGGTTCTATAGTGGTTATCAAGGAAATCAAGGATATTATCAAAATACCGATGCAAGTTATGATCCATATAGCGATTTTAAAAATAAATTTGAAAATGCTTGTAGGGTTTTGGAGTTTAATTCTTATGATATAGATTTTTATCAGGTTAAGTTACAATATAGAAAACTTGCTAAAAAATATCATCCTGATTTGAATAGAGATAGGGATACAACTGAGAAATTTCAAGAAATTAATTCAGCTTTTGAGTTTTTAACAGAAGAAAATATAAAAAGATATAACCAGATGAAAAGATAGCAGAAGATAATTGCTATCTTTTTTTAATTTTAAAATTGTGGTAAAATAAATATGAAATAAAATATTTGGAGGTAGTTATGAATATAGTAGATCGTTTTGTGGAATATGCAAAAATGGACACTCAATCAAATCCTAAGTCTGAAACCGTTCCTTCAACAGAGAAACAAAAGAACTTGGGAAATTTACTTGTAAAGCAATTAAAAGAAATGGGAATTGAAAATGCTCATATTGATGAAAAGGGTTATGTTTATGCTCATTTGAAATCAAATGTAGAAAAGAATCTTAAAAAAGTTGGTTTTATTGCACATATGGATACTGCAACAGAACTTACCGGAGCAAACGTAAATCCTCAATTTGTTGATTACAAAGGAGGAGATATTAAGTTAAATGATGAATTTACAATGTCTGTAAAAGAATTCCCTTGTTTAAATGAAGTTGTAGGAGAAAGACTTATAACAACTGATGGAAATACTTTATTGGGGGCTGATGACAAGTCAGGTATTGCAATTATTATGGATGCAATTCAAAAAATTATATCAAATAATTTACCACATGGAGATATTTCAATAGGATTTACTCCCGATGAAGAAATTGGGCGTGGAGCTAATCATTTTGATGTCAAAAAATTTGGAGCAGACTTTGCTTATACAATTGACGGTGGACCTATTGGAGAACTTGAATATGAAAGTTTCAATGCTTGTAGTGCAGTTGTAGATATTAAAGGAAAAAATGTTCATCCGGGTTCAGCAAAAGATATTATGAGAAATTCACTTATGGTTGCTCATAATCTTTTATCAATGTTACCTGCAAATGAAAGACCTGAACATACTGAAGGATATGACGGTTTCTATCATTTATTGGAAATGAACGGAGATACTGAAAATACTCATATGGAATTTATCATAAGAGATTTTGATAGAGCAAAATTTGAAAATAAAAAAGAATATATGAAAAAAATAGTTGAAATTTTAAATTTCAGATATGATAATTCAATCACTTTGGAACTTAAAGATTCATATTACAATATGAGAGAAAAATTGGAAGATAGAAAAGATATAATCGACCTTGCCTATAATTCAATGGTTGAAATTGGAATTACTCCAAAAATTCAAGCAATTAGAGGAGGCACTGATGGATCAAGACTTTCTTTCATGGGTCTTCCTTGTCCAAATATTTTTGCTGGGGGATTTAATTTCCATGGTAGATATGAATTTGTTCCTATTTCATATATGGAAAAAGGATCAGAATTACTTGTAAAAATTGTAGAAAATATTGTAAAAGGAGAATAATATGAATTTAAAACCGGAAAGAGTTTTTCACTATTTTAGAGAGCTTTCAGATATTCCTCGTGAATCACACAATGAAAAGGCAGTATCGGATTATATTTATGATTTTGGAAAAAAACTAGGACTTGAAACAAAACAAGATGATATTCTTAATGTTTATATAAGAAAGCCTGCAACTAAGGGATATGAAAATAAACCTGGAATAATCTTACAAGGACATATGGATATGGTTTGTGAAAAAGCTACAAGCTCAAAACATAATTTTGCAACAGATAAAATTGAATGGGTAATTAAAAATGATTTGCTTTTTGCAAATAACACTACACTTGGAGCAGATGACGGAATTGCAGTTGCAATGGCAATGGCGATTTTGGAAGATGAAACTCTAGTTCATCCTGAACTTGAAGTTCTTATTACAGTTACTGAAGAAACTACAATGGCAGGAGCTTTGGGACTTGAAAAAGGACTATTAAAAGGAAAGTACTTTTTTAATATCGATTCTGAAGAAGAAGGTATTTTAACTCTTGGCTCAGCTGGTGGTACTTTATTTAAAACAAATTTAGAATTAAAATTTGAAAATAAGGAAGTAGAACTTGTTAAACTTCATTTTGACGGATTTTTGGGTGGACATTCAGGAATGGAAATCGGCAAAAATAGAAGAAATATGATTAAAACAATTGCTGAATTTATAAAAGAGAGCGGACTTTCAATCTCGAGTGTAAACTGTGGAAATAAAGACAATGCAATTCCTAGGGTTGGAGAAATTGTAATTGAAAATTCGCCAAAATTAGATGAATTAATTTCTAAATTTACAGAAAAATACAATGGGGAAGAACAACTTACAATAGATAAAAAAGAAATATTTAATGGAAAAGTTTTAACAAACGCATTAAAAAATACTCTAGTTGATATTTTACAAGAATTGCCAACAGGAGTTAATTCTAAAGATGAAACTGGAATTATAAGTTCATCAAATCTTGCAATAGTTAAAACTACTGAAAATGAAATTATAATCCGCGACTCTATTCGTTCATCTTCATTGAGTATTTTAGCAGATATGAAGTCATCTTTTAGTAAAATCGGAGAAAAATTTGGCTTGAATTATGAATTTTCAGGTGGTTATCCTTCATGGGAAAAGAAAGAAAATTCAACACTACAAAAATATGCAAACAAAGTTTATAAAGAGTTAACTGGAAACGAATTTGAAAATATTATAGTTCATGCAGGACTTGAGTGTGGAGCAATTTATGAAAAATATCCAAATCTTGAATTGATTTCATTTGGGCCTGACATAAGAGGAGCACATACTCCGCAAGAAAATCTTTCAATTTCATCAACTGAGAGAGTTTATGGCTTTACACTAAAATTAATTGAAGAAATTGCAAAAAATTAATTTTAAAATTTTATTGAAAATCAGCTAAGCGATTAGCTGATTTTTTATGTTGATATTTTAAGTTTTATTTAATATAATAAATATATAATAATTAAAAATTATTTTATATGGGGGTCTTTATGAGTGATATTGAATTTAAGTTTGGGAGCAAGTCAATCAGAAATGGAGAAAGTACAAAGTTATGTTCAATTTTGAATGTGACACCAGATTCTTTTTCAGATGGTGGAAAATACTTTGATATTGATAGAGCTGTAAAAAGAGCAAAAGAGCTTGTTTCAAAAGGAGCTTATATGATTGATATAGGTGGAGAGTCCACAAGACCTGGAAGTAAATTAATTTCCGTAGAAGAAGAGATTGAAAGAATTGTTCCAATTATCAAGGCAATTAAGTCTGAAATGGATGTTGTAATTTCAGTAGATACTTGGAAATCTGAGGTTGCTAAGTCAGCAATTGATGCAGGAGCGGATATTATTAATGATATTACAGGATTACTAGGCGATGAAAAAATGGTTGATGTCATTGCAAATTCAAATGTCGGATATATTATGATGTTTAATCCCGTGATTATAAGACCTGAACATGAAGGCTCTAAAATTTTTCCAAAGTTTGGAAAAAATGCCTTTATGACAGATAAAGATTTGGAATATTTTCAAAGTTTGGATATTTTAGATATGATGGAAGAGTGTTTTAATAAAACTATAAATATTGCCATTTCAAAGGGAATAGAAAAGTCTAGAATTTGTTTAGACCCCGGTATTGGTTTTGCTCTTACAAAAAGAGAAAATCTTGAATTGATTAAGGGAATAGACAGAATTCATAATATGGGATATTTATCTTTTTTAGGAGTTTCCAGAAAGAGATTTGTAGTAAATATTTTAACTGAAAATAATATTGACTCAGATATAAAAACAGAAGAGGGACTTTCTAATGTAGATTTGGCATCTGCATATTTAAGTGCGATTGCATCTTTTAAAGGTGTAAATATATTAAGAGTTCATAATTTTGATAAACATTTTTCAGCAATTTTAATTGGAGATGCAATTAGAATGGCAGATAAAAGCGAAGATATTAATTTTGGAGCATATAAAAAATAGGAGGACTTATGAGTAAAGTTTGGATTGCTTTAGGTAGTAATATGGGAGAAGGTCGGAAAAATCTTGATTTAGCAATTAAGATGATGAACGAAAGGGGAGTTTTAGTTGAAAAAGTTTCAACTTATATAGAAACTGAGCCTTATGGTTATACAGAACAGGATAACTTTGTAAATGCAGTTTGTATAGCTGAGACAAAGCTTAGTCCTAGAGAGCTTTTAGAAGTTCTTTTGAAAATAGAGCTTGATATGGGACGAGTTAGAATAATCAAATGGGGACCAAGAATTATTGACTTAGATATTTTATTCTATGAAGATTTAATAATTGATGAAGAAGATTTAAAAGTTCCACATATTGAAATACAAAAAAGGTCTTTTGTTTTAGAGCCTGTGAATGAGATAAGTCCAGATAAAATTCATCCTGTATTTAAAAAGACTGTTCATCAATTATTGTTGGATTTAAACTCTTGTGATATTTAGAATTTAGGCTATTATTCTTGAAAAAATAGAGTTTTTATGTTAATATTATGTAAGATAAAAGATAATTAAGGAGGTTTTTTATGACACCACATAATAGAGCGATAGAAGGAGAAATTGCAGAAACTGTCTTAATGCCAGGAGATCCTTTAAGAGCTAAGTTTATTGCAGAAAATTTTTTAGAAGATGTTACATTATTTAATGATGTAAGAGGAATGTTAGGTTATACAGGAACTTACAAAGGAAAAAAAGTTTCAGTCATGGGAAGTGGAATGGGTGTTCCATCAATTGGAATTTACTCTTATGAATTAATCCATTTTTATGGAGTTAAGAATTTAATCAGAATCGGTTCTTGTGGAGCTTATAGCGACAAATTAAAATTATATGATGTAGTTGTAGGAATGGCTGCATCTACAGATTCCAACTTTGCTCATCAATATAAATTAGATGGAACATACTCAGCAAATTGTTCTTGGGAACTTTTAAGAAAAACTTATGAAGCTTCAAAAGAACAAAATATTGACATCAATGTTGGAAATATTTTCTGTTCAGATATTTTCTATAATGCTTCACCTGAAGATTGGAAAAAATGGGCACAGATGGGTGTTCTAGCGGTAGATATGGAAAGTTATGCACTTTATTGCAATGCTAACTATGCCGGAGTTAATGCAATTACAATTTTAACTGTTTCAGATTCATTCCATTTTAAAGAAATTACAACTCCTGAAGAAAGACAAAACAGTTTTACAACGATGATGAAATTAGCATTGGAGATAGCATAATGAAATTAAATAGATATATGGATCATACTGCATTAAAAGCAGATACTACTTATGAAATGATAGACAAACTTTGTGAAGAGGCTAAAAAATATGACTTTTTCTCTGTTTGTGTAAATGGTTGTCATGTAAAAAGATGTGCTGAAAACTTAAAAGGTTCAAATACTAAAGTTTGTACTGTTGTAGGATTTCCACTAGGAGCAATGACAACTGAAAGTAAAGTTTTTGAAACAGAAAATGCAATTAAAAACGGTGCAAATGAAATTGATATGGTAATCAATATAGGTGCATTAAAATCAAATGATTTAGACTTTGTATATAATGATATAAAGGCACTTGTAGATGCTACAAGAGGAAAAGTACTTTTAAAAGTTATTATAGAAACTTGTCTTTTAACTGATGAAGAAATTGTAAAAGTTTCTGAACTTTGTGTTAAGGCGGGAGCAGAATTTGTAAAAACTTCAACAGGATTTAGCACTTCAGGAGCAAATGAACATGTTGTTTCACTTATGAAAAAAACTGTTGGAGAAAATGCAAAAGTGAAAGCTAGTGGAGGAATTAGAGATAAGGCTACAGCTTTAAAAATGATTGAATTAGGTGCTGACAGATTGGGCGTAAGTGCAAGTGTAAAAATAATTTCAGAATAATTTATGGAAGTTGGAAACAACTTCCTTTTTTATAATTACGATTTTTTTAATACATTTGATTGTTATTATCTTTCGGAGGGTATATTTTTTATAAAATCAGGAAGGGGATGATTTTTATGAAAAAATTTTTAATACCTTTTATTTTATGTGTTTTTATAATAGGATTTGTAGTAACATATAAAGTAAAATCAAAAAAAGGAGAGAAAGTTATGGACAAACCAAAAGTTGATTTAAGTTCAATTAAAAACAAAGGAGAAATCTATTTAGCAGGAGGTTGTTTCTGGGGTGTTGAAGGATATTTTTCAAAAATAGAGGGCATTGCGGATACAACTGTTGGATATGCAAATGGAAATGGCTCAGAGACAAGTTATGAAAAAATTAAAAGTACAGACCATGCAGAAACTGTGCATATAGTTTATGATAAGGATAAAATTTCACTTGAAGAAATTTTACAACATTATTTTAGAATAATTGAGCCTACAAGTGTTAATAAACAAGGAAATGATAGTGGTAGGCAATATAGAACAGGAGTTTACTATGTTGATGAAAATGATAAATCTGTTATAGAAAAATTTATTGACGGACAGAGAGCGAATTTTGACAAGCCGATAACTGTAGAAGTTGAAAAACTTAAAAATTTTGTTGTCGCTGAAGAGTATCACCAAGATTATTTAAAGAAACATCCAAATGGATATTGTCATATTGACTTAGGTCTTGCAGATAAACCTCTCGAAAGAAGAGATGGAAAATATAAAAAGCCAAGTGAAGAAGAATTAAAAAATAAATTGAGCGACTTGGAATACAATGTTACTCAAAATGGAGCAACTGAAAAACCATTTTCAAGTAAATATGATAAATTTGATAAAAAGGGAATATATGTTGATGTAGTAACAGGAGAACCTCTTTTTTCTTCAAAAGATAAATACGATGCAGGTTGTGGATGGCCAAGTTTTACAAAGCCAATTGATGAAAATATAAATTACAAAAAAGATGATAGTCATGGTCTTAAGAGGGTTGAAGTAAAAAGTAAAGGTGGAGATTCACATTTAGGACATGTCTTTGATGATGGTCCTAAGGATAAAGGAGGAAAAAGGTATTGTATTAATGGAGCTTCTTTAAGATTCATTCCTTTAGAGGATATGGAAAAAGAAGGATATGGGAAATATATTGATAAAGTCAAATAAAAAAATTTTAAATATTTAGTTGGGAAAAGGTATATAATTTTATAAATTTAATTATATACCTTTTTTGTTGTGAAATAATAATACTATTAAGTATTTGCTTTGTGCAAAATGTTCAAAAATTGCTAATAACTGAGCTTTTTTAAGTAAGTAAAAAGGTTATAAAATCTCAAAAGTTTTCCCGAAACATATTGACTTATATATCAATTAAGAGTATAATACAATTAATAAATTTTATAGGAGGTATTATATGAACTTATTATCTAATTTTGTATTACTAAGCGGTTCGGAACTTGTTGATACTATCAACAAAATAAACGATTTTATCGCTGGTAAAATTTTAGTAACTGGTTTGTTATTTGCTGGATTATTCCTTTCATTTATTTTGGGTTTCCCTCAAATTACAAAACTGGGAAAGGCTTTTAAATTGGTTTTTGGAGGACTTTTCAAAAAGAAAGAAGGACCTAAAGAAGAGGGTTCTATGTCTTCATTCCAAGCATTGGCTACAGCGGTAGCTGCACAAGTAGGAACAGGTAATGTTGCAGGGGTTGCAACTGCTATTACTGCAGGGGGACCTGGAGCGATTTTTTGGATGTGGTTATCAGCATTCTTTGGAATGGGAACAATTTTCGTAGAAGCAGTTTTAGCTCAAAAGTACAGATCTAAAATTGATGGAGAATTTGTAGGAGGACCTGCATATTACATATCAAAAGGTCTTAAAAAGGCTGGTGTATTTTCTAAGGTTTTAGCTGGATTTTTTGCAATTGCAATAGTATTAGCTTTAGGATTTATGGGTAATGCAGTTCAATCAAACTCAATAGCGTCAGGTATTAAAGGTATTCAAGGACTTGAAAGTATTAATCCAGCTATTATTGGTGTTATTGTTGCTGTTTTAGCAGCTTTAATTTTTATTGGTGGTATTGACAGAATAGCAAAATTTGCTGAACTTGTAGTTCCTGTAATGGCAGCAGTTTATATCTTAGGGAGTATAGTTATTCTATTTATGTTTGCAAATAAAATAGGGCCTACTTTTGCATGGATTTTTGAAAGTGCATTTAGTGGAACTGCTGCAATGGGTGGTATTGCAGGAGCAGCAGTTAAGGTTGCAGTTCAAAAAGGGGTTGCAAGAGGTTTGTTCTCTAATGAAGCTGGTATGGGTTCTACACCACATGCTCACGCAGTTGCAAATGTAAAACACCCTGCCGAACAAGGTTTAACAGCTATTATTGGTGTATTCATTGATACAGTTTTAGTATGTTCTGCAACAGCACTTGCTATTTTAGTAACAGGTGCTTATAGTGTTAAGGGAGCTGATGGAAAATTCTTAGCTGGAGCACAGTTAACTCAACAAGCATTCAGATCTGCATTTGGATCAGGTGGAGCTATTTTCTTAGCTATTTGTTTATCATTCTTTGCATTTACAACTATTGTAGGTTGGTACTATTTTGGAGAATCAAATATCAAATATTTATTTGGTAAAGCAGGACTTTTACCATACAGAGCTATAGTTCTTATTTGTATCATAGCTGGTTCTCTAGGAGAAGTTGCTATTGTTTGGTCACTAGCGGACATTTTTAATACTTTAATGGTGTTGCCGAACTTGGTTGCTATCCTTTGGTTGTCATTTGAAGCTAGAGCTATTATGAAAGATTATAATAAATGTCTATTAAATAATGATGTGCATTATGATTACGAAGTAAAATAGTAATTAAATTATATAAATTTAGGAGGGATTTTATCTCTCCTTTTTTAGTGCAAAAATAGGTTTTTAATAATTTTGTAACACTTTTGTAATAATTTTGTAATTTTTAGTGCATATTTTTAGCTATTTGTTGATGTTATAAAAAAAATATGTTAAAATTATTTACGTTAGATAGTTATTATAAAATAATTAATAGGAGGTATTTATGAAAATAAAAAAGAAAGTTTTAGTGTTTTCTTTATTGTTGTCAAGTGTATTAGTTTCTAAGGATACATTTGTTAGAGAAAAAATAGTCGAGGCTGCAGAATATAGACATAAAATATTTTATGGGGATGACGGGAAGCCTGCAAACTGGTGGTACGATGACGGTAAAGATTGGTACTTTTTCCAAAACGGAAAGAAACATAATGGATATGGAAAAGATGCTTCCGGAAAGAAATTTTTTGACAACGGAAAATATGCAAACTGGTGGAATGACGATGGAAAGGAATGGTATTTTTTCCAAAAAGGTGAAAAACATAGTGGTTATGGAGAAGATGCTTCCGGAAAGAAATTTTTTGACAACGGAAAATATGCAAACTGGTGGCATGATGATGGTAAAGACTGGTACTTTTTCCAAAACGGAAAGAAATATAATGGATATGGAAAAGATAATTCTGGAAAGAGATTTTTCTACAATGGGAAATATGCAAATGGTTGGTGTGAAGATGATGAAGATTGGTTCTTCTTCCAAAATGGATATAAGCATTCCGGCTATGGAATAGACGCCAATGGAACTAAATATTTTTACAATGGAAAATATGCTGGTGGCTGGTATGATGATGGAAAAGATTGG
Source organism: Parvimonas sp. M20 (assembly GCF_035282425.1). Classification (NCBI taxonomy): domain Bacteria; kingdom Bacillati; phylum Bacillota; class Tissierellia; order Tissierellales; family Peptoniphilaceae; genus Parvimonas; species Parvimonas sp. M20. The sequence goes on from NZ_JAYKBQ010000002.1 coordinate 52,718, forward strand.
TACTTTTTCAAAGATGGATCAAAACATCACGGATATGGAACAGATGGCAACGGAAAGAAATATTTTTACAATGGGAAATATACAGACGGCTGGTACGATGATGGAGAAGATTGGTACTTTTTCAAAAATGGTGAAAAATTTACTGGACGAGCTAAAGATGAGTCAGGATATAGAGACTTTGTAAATGGGAAATATAGAAGAAAATCATTTAACAATGCTTTTATAGATAAGATTTATCCTGGAGTTTTAAAAGCTGTTAAAGGTAAAGGGTTGTTCCCTTCAGTGGCAGTTGCACAAGCTTGTTTGGAAACTGGATTTGGAAAAGATAGTTTATCTCCTCCACCTATTTATAATTTATTTGGAATAAAAGCTCCTAAAGGTACTCCACCTTCAAGATATCATGAAATAAGAACTGCAGAATATAAAAATGGAGTAAAATATTATATTACTGCTAGGTTTATGAAATTTACAGGATATGATGAAGCTTTTGAATATTATGCTAAGCTATTTACAAAGAACAAATGGTTAAGAAATTATTATTCAGGTGTATTGTCTGCCAGAACTCCGGAAGAAGCTGCAAGAGCATTAACAGGTACTTATGCAACTGATCCTAATTATGGTAAAAAGCTTCTTAACATAATTGATAAGTACGGATTAAGAGAATTAGATAAATAAATTTTTCCGAATGGAGTAAAACCTTAGATGAAAAAATTTAAGAACGAATTTATCGGACTATCTTCAGGATTTCTGTGGGCGGTCAATGGTATAGTATTTTCTTTGCTGATGGGAAGCGAATTGATTAAAAACTATAATGTGGAAATTATATTTTTTCTACCTTTAGTTTTTGCAGGATTTAATGACTTATTTGCGGGATTACTAGTTCTTGGATATAATGGATTTTTAGGAAAATTGAAGATGATATTACCTGCATTGAAGACAAAGACTGGTAAATGGGTCTGCTTTGCGGGTTTAATTGGAGGACCTGTTGGACAGTGCTCATATATAATGGGGATTTCTCTGGCAGGTCCTGCTTATGCAATTCCAATTTCTGCATTATGTCCAATGTTTGGTACTATTTTATCATTTATATTTTTAAAAGAGAAAATTAACTTAAAAACTATTGTTTGTATTATTGGTTGTATTATTGGAACATTTGTTCTTTCTTATACGAAACCTACAGGCAATTACCCTTATTTTTATCTTGGAATTTTATTTTCTTTACTTGCAGGTTTTAGTTGGGGACTTGAAGCAACTATTGTAAGTTTTGCAACAAAAGAAGAACTTGAAGAGGAAATAATACTAAATATAAGGGAGATAATATCTGGAATTAGTATATTGTTTTTAGTTTTACCTTGTTTAAATTTGTTTGGTAGTTTTATTACAACAATACAAAGTATTGCTATAATAAAATATCTACTCTTTGCTGGATTTTTTGCAAGTTTAAGTTATTTGCTTTATTATAAAGGAATGAACTTAAATGGAGTTTCAAAGGGAATGGCTTTAAATAGCACTTTTAGCTTATGGAGTGTTGTTTTATCGGTTATTTTTTTATCTACGCCACTTACCGTAACCTTATTGATTGGTGTTGCTATAGTAACTATATCAGTAATAGGTTTATCATTTAGTGAGTAAAAATTCGTTTGATGGTATATAAAATATTTTAATAATTTTATGGTAAAGTATTTATTTAAAATTGAAAATGTAGTATAATAAACATATATGAAAAATAAAAGGAGGAAATTTGTATGCATCCAATGTTACAAAAAAGTGTAGACACAGGTTATATGAAAGAAGAACATGGTCTATACATCGAAGAAGCTATTGCTAAAGGAGAAACTTTAATTATTTCAGGACATAGATCTGCCGGAATAAGACCGTTTATGGCAGCTGTTATGGCTGTTGCAAAAGGTTCACATAAGACTGTTCAAGTTAAAGACGAAGCTGGAATCGAAGCTGCAAGTGATGTAGATTATATTTTAATTCCTGCACTTACTGAAGAAAACTGTGAATCAATGGTTCAAGCTGCTTTCAATAAAAAAGGAATGTCAACAATTACTTTTAAAGAAACTGAACTTAAATATTCAATGATGAAAATCATGAAAACTCAAGCTAAAGAAGTTGGAGATTTGAATAAAGTTGTTCATTTAATTGAATGTAGAAAATTAGATGGTATTCCACATTTAATCAACTTTAGTAAAATGACTTATGACGAAAAAGGAAAAGTTAAGAGAGAAGATTTACTTAGTTGTGAAGATTACGAATAAAAATATGAGCAAGAATTTTAATTCTTGCTTTTTTTGTGCATAAAATTACTTTATGAAAAAATTCTAAAATAATCTTAATTGAAAAAAATTGTTTTTTATGTTATCATATTTGATAGTATTGGAGGATTTTTTGTGATTATTTTTGGATTAGACCCCGGAATTGCAATTGTTGGGTACGGAATTATAGAGGCTATCGGGAATAGAGTAAGACTTATAGATTATGGAGTAATTGAAACAAAAGCAGGAATTCCACTTCCTGATAGGCTTAAAATTATTGATGAAGAATTGAACAAATTAATAGAACTACATAATGTTGATGAACTTGCAATTGAAGAGTTATTCTTTAATAAAAATGTAAAAACTGTAATCAATGTTGCACAGGCAAGAGGGGTTGAAATTTTATCTTTTATAAAGAAAAATATCTTGGCTTATGAATATACTCCTTTACAAGTTAAACAAGCCATTACAGGATATGGTAGAGCGGATAAAAAGCAAATGCAAGAGAGTGTTAAGATGATTTTTAAACTTAAATCCGTTCCTAAACCCGATGATGCTGCGGATGCTTTGGCAATTGCACTTTGTCATTTTTTTAGCTTGAAATTTAAAGAACAATTTAGAATGAAATAGGTGTTTTATGTACGAATATATTAGTGGAGAACTTAAATTTATTTATAATGATTATATTGTTATAGATAATGGTGGAATAGGTTATAAGATTTTTACTTCCAACAATACATTATTTAATGTAACAGTTGGAGATTTTTATACAATTTATACAGATTACATAGTAAAAGAAGATTATGTCGCTCTGTTCGGATTTAAAACTATGGATGAACTTTCAATGTTTAAATTACTTGTAAGCGTAAATAGCATTGGTCCAAAGGTTGCATGTGGAATATTATCCTCAATGTCTGTTGATAGTTTAAAATTGACTATTGTAAATGGAGATGCAGTTGCTCTTGCTACAGCCAAAGGTGTGGGCAAGAAAACAGCACAGAAAATTATTTTGGAATTAAAGGATAAAATTTCTATTGACAGTATCAGTAGTAAAGATATTTCAGGAATGGAAGCTTCAACTTTAGATAGTGGAAAAGACTTGGAAAAGAGAGAGCTTGTTTCAGATGCTTTAATAAATTTAGGATTTATGAAAAATGATATTGAGAGATTTCTTTCAAGTATAAATATTGATGAAATGGAAATAGAAGATATAATTAAACTTAGTATGAAAAAATTATAGGTGTTAGTATGTTTGAAGATTATGAAGATAGAATTATCGGTACAGGTTTTTCAAGAGAAGATATTGAAATAGAAACCAGTTTAAGACCGAAATGGATTGATGAATATATTGGTCAAGAAAAAGCAAAGGAAAGACTTAAAATCTTTATTGAGGCAGCAAAAACTAGAAATGAGCCTCTTGACCATAGTTTGCTTTATGGTCCTCCGGGACTTGGTAAAACAACTCTTGCAAATATCATTGCAAATGAAATGGGTGTTAATATCAGAGTTACTTCAGGTCCAGCCATAGAAAAGCCAAGCGACCTTGCAAGTATTTTGACAAATTTAAGTAAAGATGATGTTTTGTTTATAGATGAAATTCATAGAATAAATAGAAGTGTTGAAGAAATTTTATATCCTGCAATGGAAGACTATGCACTTGATATAATAATAGGAAAGGGTCCAAGTGCCAGAAGCCTTAGAATTGACCTTGAAAAATTTACTTTGATAGGTGCAACGACAAGAACAGGACAACTTACAGGACCACTTCGTGACAGATTTGGAATTATGTTGAGTCTTGAATTATATAGTATTGAAAATTTACAAAAAATAATTACAAGATCTGCAGGAATTTTGGGAATTGAAATTGAACCTGAAGGAGCACTTGAAATTGCAAGACGTTCCAGAGGAACTCCTAGAATTGCAAACAGACTTTTAAAGAGAGTTCGAGACTTTGCACAAGTTAAGAGAAATGGAAAAATTGATTTACAAACCAGCAAAGACGGGCTTGATATTTTGGAAGTGGATTCTCTTGGTCTTGATACGATAGACAGAAAAATAATAACTACAATAATAGATAATTTTTCGGGAGGCCCTGTTGGGATTGATACAATAGCAGCTTCAACAGGTGAGGAGAGAATTACAATCGAAGATGTCTATGAACCTTATTTACTACAAATAGGATTTCTAAGTAGAACAAGCAGAGGAAGAATTGTAACTGAAAAAGCATATAAGCATTTTGGTAGAATGAAAAAGTAAAATATATTATTAGTGTATTTCAGAGTATGGACAAAATCTTTACTTTGTCCACACTCTGAGAATTAGCTATATTTTTATATTGTTAATTCTCTTTTTTTTGGAGGATGTAATGAAAAAGATTATTTGTTTTCTTTTAGCTTTAATATTTTTAACTTCTTGTGGGTCTTTTGGAAATAAAAATTCTAATGTAAATACAAATGAACTCATATTTTTTAATGGAGAAAATAGGGAAGTTAGAAACAAAAAACTTATTGAGGATTTAGAGCATTTTGAAAGTGTAATGCTTGAAAAACATCAAAAGGAATATAGATATATTACAGATGAAGATTTTAAAAATAGAATAAAAGAATTAAAATCAAATATAGATAATATTTCTGACAGTGAGTTTGTAGTTGAAATTCAACGAATAATGAGCTATTTTAAAGAAGGACATCTTAGTTTTTTAAATCCAAGCCAGGCTATATTACCTTTTTATTTGAAAACTTTTGATGAGGGCACATATATAATCGGAATTGAAAAAGAGTATGAAGAGTATAATTTTAGTAAAGTAAAAAGTATAAATGGAATTAAAATAAAAGATATTAGGGAAAAAGCAAAGGAAATAATTTCTGGAGATAACAAATATAATATTGATTATTGGGTTGACTATTATATAACAGATTTGGATTATCTTGTAGGACTTAAATTAATTTCAAATGTAAATGAAATAAATGTAGTGATTGAAAAAGATAAAAAAGAATTTAATGTAAAGTTTAAACCTAAGATTAATAGGGATGTTAAAACAGAAAAAAGTGAATATTCTAAAACAGAGGAATTTAAGAAAAATAAAGAAAATTATAAAAAATCAATATTAAAATTAATTGAAAAATCATCAGGAAAAGAAAGAGAAAAATTAGAAAATGATTTTAAGAAAATAAACAATTTGGAGTTTGTTACTTATAATTATATTGGCAAATCTTTTTTAGAAATTGACAATATTCCATATAAGATGAATCCAACACAATCTTATACTTTTGAAACATTTCCGAAGAAAAATGCAATGGTTCTTCATTATAATATATGTTTTAGTGAAGAACATAAACCTTTTGACAAATTTTCAGCTGAATTTTTTAAATACATTCGAGATAATAAAAATTTATTGGAAATTAATAATATAATAATTGATTTGAGATATAATGAGGGAGGAAGCGAAACTGTTTTTCTATCTTTTTTAGATGAGTTAGAAAAGTATGGGAAGGAAAATAAAAAATTAAAAATTCATATTTTAGTAGGAAGAAATACTTTTTCTGCAGGAACAAAAGTGGTATATTCTCTAAAGAAAAAATTTAAAGATGTTACAATTTATGGAGAACCTTTGGCAGGAGGAATATATTCGTCAGGAAATGTAACACAAGATATTTTGCCAAATAGTAAATTAATATTCAGCTATGGACAAAATTTTTTTGATAATACTAAAGATAATAAAGATTTATTTACAGAAAAAGAAATAAAAGAAAATGTATTAATCCCAAATGAAATTTTAAAACCGACAATAAAAGATTATATTGACAATAGAGATTATGTTTTAGAAGAAATATTGAATAGAATGAAAAAGTAACGATTATTTAACCATTACTTTTTTGTTGCAAAGCAACAATGTTCCCGAGCACCCACCCGATGCGAAGTATTGAGGAAGGGTGGGGTTCTTATATAATTAAGTTAATTCCAATTATTGTTAGTATTAAGTTTACAATTGTAGTTGTAACTATATCATTTCTATTGTATTTATAATTCTTTTTTTGTATATAATTTGATACTACAATTGTTGAAAATATAGTAATTAATGATGATATAAGGATTAGTTTTCCTGTTAAAATAATTCCCAATTTAAAATAAATTATCGGTAAGAAAAAAATTATTGAAGTAAAATGAAGTTTTAAATTATCTATTATTTTAATTTTATTTATATTTTTTAATGAATTTTTATTATATATAAAATTACAAATATTATGTTCTATTCTAAAAATGTTAAACAAATTTAAAATACCATTAAGAACAATTGAAATAGCAAAGAAAATTATTATATTTTCAAGGGTTTCTCTCCAAACGGTTATAAAAGATATTGTATAAAAAAGTGAGATATTTTTTATAAAATTTCCACTTCGTATTATGTATAAAAAATTATATCCAAAATATTTTTCTGAATTTATTAAAAGTTTTGAAAAATTATGTTTTTTAATATAATTTGATTTTATAGAATTTAATATTTTTATTGATATATAGACAAATACAAAAAATACTAAAATGTAAACAAAAAAAGGAATTTTATTTGCAAAATTTTTTATCATTTCTCCAGTTCCTTTTTTTACAAATACTAAAAGCAAAAATATTATACTAAATCTAATCAATAGTAAAAATGACTGAAAATCAATTTTATTGAATATTTTTCTTAGTCCTATAACAATTAAAAATAGCAAGGATACAATTGTCATATAAAATAGGCTTAAGTTTATTAAATCTAATCTGTATGGAATATATACAAAAAAGCCGACGATTAAAGATATGATTAAACTCTTTGAAGAATAGTATTTTTCTATTTCATCAGTTTTTAATTTTCCAAAAAATGATTTTAGTTTTACTTTGCTGTTTAAATTATAGTTTGGAAAGATAAATTCAATAATTATTGTAAAAAATAATAAACTTTTTAGAAGATACATATCTTCATATTTGCCAAACAGAATAAATCCAATATGAATTAATGAAATTATAAACAGTATCAATGCAAAAAATTCTATTAGGTTAAAATTATTTTTTATTTTAAATCTTTTCCTAAATATTTCAAAATTTATTTTAAATACATTCAAGAATTTCACTCTCCAATTTTTCTGTACTTTTATCTAAAATTTTTACAATTTTTCCGTCTTTCATTATAAAAAATTCATCACATATATCTGAAAGAGTATCTAAAATATGCGAAGAAATCAAAATGGAACAATCTTTAGAAATCTCTTTTAGATAGGTTTTAAGTTCAAATATATAGTTTATATCTATACTATTAAATGGTTCATCTAGAATTAAAAAATCAAAATTTCGTATAAATATAGGAGATAGGGCGATTTTTTTACTCATTCCCTGAGAAAGATTTGCAATTAATTCATTTTCTTTGTTTTTTAAATTTAATTTTTCTATAACATAATTGTAATTTGAGTTTGTATCATTATATTTTAATAAAAGATTTATAAATTCTTTTACAGTTAAAAACTCGTAGGCTTTAAGATCAGTTGGGATATAAAGAATTTTGTTTTCGTCAATATCCATTTCGATATTACCATTTAAGTTTAAATTATTTGTTATTGCATTCATCAATGTCGTTTTACCTGCACCATTTTTTCCAATGAGTGCATAAATTTTTCCCTTATCAAAACTTAAATTTTCAACATATATTGAAAAATTTTCAAAAGAATGACTCAACTTTTTTAAAATCATAAAACTCTCCTAGTAAAAATAAATAATTATTCTATATAGAATTTGAAAAATGTGCTTGCTATTAAGTTAATTATATTACAAAAATATCTTTTGTCAACGATTTAGTTAATTCGTTGAGATTAAAAAAATTTGAAAAATATTGAAAAACAAGATATAATATATGCTTGTAGATGTATTTTATATTTTAATAAAGGAAGAGAGTTAATGAATAATTTAAAAACAGATGATTTTGATTTTGAGCTTGATGAGTCTTTGATTGCTCAGTTTCCACTTAAGGATAGATCAAGTTCAAAACTTTTAGTTGTAAATAGAGAAAATTTTGATTTGGAACATAAAAATTTTAAAAATATTGTTGATTATATAAAAAAAGATGATGTTTTGGTAATTAATGATACTAAAGTTATTCCTGCAAGACTTTTTGGAGCAAGACCCGGTAAGAACGAAGCGATTGAAGTTTTACTTTTGAAAAAGCACGAGGATAATACTTGGGAAACTTTAGTTAAGCCCGGAAAGAAAATGAAGATAGGCTCAAAGGTTGAGTTTGGGAACGGAAAATTGCTTGGAGAAGTTGTAGGTATAAGTGAGGATGGAGAGAGATTTGTAAAATTTTCTTATGATGGAATTTTTGAAGAAATTTTGGACGAACTTGGAACAATGCCACTTCCACCATATATTCACGAAAAATTAGAAGAAAGAGATAGATACCAAACTGTTTATGCAAAGCATAATGGTTCAGCTGCAGCGCCAACTGCCGGACTTCATTTTACAGATGAGCTTTTAAAAGAGCTTAAAGAAAAGGGAGTTAAGATTGCAAGAGTTACTCTTCATGTTGGACTTGGAACTTTTAGACCTGTTAAGGTTGATAATGTTTTGGAACATAAGATGCATGATGAGTATTATGAAATTTCAGAAGAAAGTGTTGAAATAATTAATTCTGCAAAGGAAAAAGGAAATAGAATTTTTGCAGTTGGAACAACAAGTGTAAGAACTTTGGAAACAGTTTATAAAAAGTTTGGAAAACTTGTAGCTTGTAAGGGGAATACGGATATTTTCATATATCCGGGTTTTGAGTTTAAGGTTGTTGATTGCCTTATTACAAATTTTCATTTGCCAAAATCAACATTAATTATGCTTGTTAGTGCTTTTGCATCAAAAGAGATAATAATGAATGCATATAATGAGGCTACGAAAAACAAATACAGATTTTTCAGTTTTGGCGACGCAATGCTTATTAAAAAGGAGAAATAATGGAATTAAAATATGAATTGATAAAAAAGTCTTCGGATTGTAATGCAAGACTTGGAAAAATATATACAAATAGGGGTGTTATCGAAACTCCGATTTTTATGCCCGTAGGAACGAGAGCGACTGTAAAGGCGATGAATGTAGATGAGTTAAAAGAAATTGGCTCACAGATAATTTTAGGAAATACTTACCATTTGTATTTAAAACCAGGTCAAGAAATTATTAGAATGGCTGGTGGACTTCATAAGTTTATGAATTGGGATAAGCCAATTTTAACGGATAGTGGTGGTTTTCAAGTTTTCAGTCTTGGAGATATTAGAAAGATAACTGAAGAGGGTGTAGAGTTCAGATCTCATATTGACGGTTCAAAGCATTTTATTTCTCCTGAAAAATCAATGGAAATTCAAAATGATTTAGGTTCTGATATTATGATGGCTTTTGACGAATGTGCACCATATCCTGCAAGTTATGATTATGTAAAAAATTCTATGGAAAGAACTTTACGTTGGTTAAAGAGATGTAAGGATTATCATAAAAGCACAGATAATCAAGCACTTTTTGGAATTATTCAAGGTGGAATGTTTAAGGATTTAAGAAGAGAGTCTGCACTTGCTACAATAGATATGGATTTACCAGGCTATGCCATTGGAGGGCTTAGTGTAGGAGAACCTAAAGAAATTATGGTTGAATATCTAAATTATACAACACAATTTATGCCTGAAAATAAGCCTAGATATTTAATGGGAGTAGGTACTCCGGATTATCTATTTGAAGCTGTTGAAGCGGGGATTGATATGGCTGACTGTGTTCTTCCTACAAGAATTGCAAGAAATGGAACTGCAATGACTTCAAAGGGAAAACTTGTTATAAAAAATGCTAAATATGCGAAGGACTTTGCTCCACTTGATGATGAATGTGATTGTTATGCTTGTAGAAATCATACAAGAGCTTATATTAGACATTTGATTAATGTTGATGAAATATTAGGGGCAAGACTTCTTTCAATCCACAATTTAAGATTTTTACTTAAAACAATGGAAAATATAAGACAAGCAATTAGAGAAGATAGATTTTTAGAATATAAAAAAGAATTCTATAAAAAGTATGGATATGAGGACTAGAAATGAATAAATTTTTAAAATTATTGTTAATTTTAGTGATTACACCGATAATTTTAGCAACAGCAGGATTTGCTGTATTGCCGTCAGCAGTTTTTGCTTATATTAAAGATGGAAAAGAAGTTTTTATCGGCTCCTTTATGATTTATACATTTGCTTTGGTAAATGCAGTATTATCATTCTTTGGAATAACTTATTTAAGAAGAGTTAGAAAGAAATTTAATGATGAAAATTATCCAACGGGAGTAACTGTTGTAGCTTTTGTAACTCTGCTTATTTCTATTATGTGTAATTACTTTACTTTTTCAGTTTTAAAACTTATGTTAAAAAATTCAAAAATGGAAATTCCATTTTATGTAATTAGATTAGTTTTCACTTTAATTGCAATTTTGACAACAATATATGGAATTTATTTGAGAAAAGTAAATAAAGAAAGTGAATTTGCAATAAGAAATAAATGGACAATGAGTAATGATATAGTTTTTGGCTTTGCTAATAAATTTTCAGGAATTGTCTTTATAGCGGGTGGAATATTTCTTTCAATAGTATCTTGGATTATTGGAAATCAAAGTCAATTATATATAACAACATTATTTACTTTAATAATTTGTGCAATATCATCAAACTATATAAGTAGAACAATAGGTATGAAATACAAAATGATGTATAAGGAAAAAGACAAGAAAATATAAAATTTTTTAAAATAGAGTGTCAATTAGAAAATATTGACACTTTTTTAGTGGAAAAAATAGAATTAAATTAGAATAATAATATAAAAATATATAATAATTTTATAAAAATGTTGACAAATTTATTTTAAGTGTATATAATGTATATATACAGTAGATAGAGAGGAGGGTTATATGTTAATTAATTTATATAAAGACGATAAAGACCCGATTTATTTACAGATTGTAAAACAGATAAAAAAAGAAATTATGAATAAAAATCTACAACAGGGAGATTTACTTCCTTCCATTCGAGCTTTAGCAACAGACTTAAAAGTAAGTGTAATTACGACTAAAAGAGCGTATATGGAGCTTGAAAAGGATGGGTTTATACAAACTGTTGCAGGTAAGGGAACTTATGTTACGAATAAAACTGTAAATGTAATCGAAGATGAATATTACAGATTATTGGAAAACTCAATTAAAAATGTTTACACTTATGCAAATGCTTTAGGACTATCTAAGGAGGAGCTTAAGGAAATTTTTGAAAATTGGAGGTAATTATGTTAAAGGTTAAAAATCTTGAAAAAAATTATAAAAAATTTAATTTGAATATGACTTTTGATTTGGAAGAGGGCTGTATTATGGGCTTAATTGGAAAAAACGGCTCAGGAAAGACAACTTTGATTTCCACGATTTTAAATATAATTGTAAAAGATGGTGGAAGTTGTATGATTTTTGGAACGGAAAACAATAAATTAACTCCGATTCAAAGAGAAGATATAGGAATTGTTTTTGATGAAATTCATTTTCCAGACAACTTTAAGATATATGAAATTGAAAAATTTTGTAGTTTAGTTTATAAACATTGGGATACAAGTCTTTTTAGGAAGTTACTTGCTGACTATGAAATAGAAATTATAAAGGAAGTCAGTGAACTTTCAAAGGGAATGAAAATGAAATTGCAATTAGCTGTAGCATTTTCACATAATCCAAAGTTGTTAATTTTAGATGAGGCAACTTCTGGACTTGATCCGATTGTGAGAGATGAACTTTTAGATTCGCTTTTTGAGTTTGTAAGAGATGGTAAACATTCAATTTTAATGTCCTCACATATTTTATCTGATATTGAAAAAATTTCAGATATAATAACTTATATTGATAATGGAAAATTAATTTTTTCCGAATATAAAGATGATTTGCTTGAAAAATATTGCATAGTAAGAGGAGATGAGAGAATTTTAAATGGAATTGCAAAATGTGATATTTTAGGAGTAAAACAAGGTCATTATGGAATTGAAGCATGCATTAATAGAAATTCATTCAAAGGAGAAAATTTTGACAAACCTACATTAGAGGATATAATGATATTTTTAAATAAAGGGGTGATTTAATTGAAAGCATTACTTTATAAAGATATAATAATTTTAAAGAATAATTCTGTGGTAATTTCAATACTATCATTTTTTTTGATTATTGCTATAATATCTGGCAATGTTGATATAGCGTATTTGATTGCGACATTTGGACTGGTAATCTTTTTTATAATCATTTTTGAAAGTGATTATAAAAATAATTTTTATAAATATATAATTTCCAATGCAGTTGAGGAAAAATCTATAGTTATTTACAAATATCTTTTGGTTTTTTCAGCGATCATTTCTATTTTTTTTATCAATCTTTTAATTACATTTTTGACAGGGTATGACAAAACTTTTTATAGATTTTTACTTTTTTCAAGTATAAATATTTTGTTTTATGAAATACTTATTCCAATATTTTTTAGATTTGGGAAAATCGCTATAGCTGTTACTAATGTAATTGGGACTGTTATTTATATCGTAGGAGTTTTTTATTTAATAAAAAATAATACTATTTTAAAATTTGAAATTGGAAATAAATTAAATATTTTTATAATTTTAATTATAATTGATTTAATTTTGTTTGTATTTTCTTTTTTATTGAGTTTGAAATTTATTAAAAGAAGGATAAGTTAGGAGTTTGTTATGAATGGGTTATTGCTTTTAGAATATCTTGAAATTAAGAAAAAATGGTATTTGTTTGCATTAGATTTAATGCTTTTATGTTTAGGGGCTTATCTTGAAATGCCATTCGCCTATATTTTTATAATTTCATTAATTGGAAGTAGAGATGTCGGAAATAATTTTGAAAGGAATAAAAAAATAAACAAATATATTTTAACAACTAAATTTTCAAGAAAAGATTTAATTTTTTCAAAGTTTTTAGTTTCAACTCTAAAAATTTTAGTCTATTTTATTTTTTTATTTGTATTTGTTAGAATTTTTAATTCAAGTTTTTTATTAAGTTTATTAGGATATTTTTTTACGGCTATATTTATAAATCCAATAGTTCAGTATTCATATTTTGTATTTAAAGATAGAGATGATATAGTTCCATTTTTTGTTATGATTGCATTTCCTCTACTTTTTATTTTGTTGGGGTTTAAATATTTACCTAATTATGTTGGACTGTATGAAAATATGTATATATTAATATTAAGTTTTATAACTATATTTATTCTAAATATCTTGTGGAATATTTATTTGCTAAAAGCAACTTTTAAGAGTATTGAATGTGAAGATTTTTAGAAAAACTAAAAGAAGTTATAATTTCAAGACCGGTGGTAATGTCAACAAAAACGGCAAATCAAAAATTCCAATAAAACCTATACTAAATATTGCTAGTATAAACATAAAAAAGCACAGACAAAATTTATGCTTTGTCTGCGCTCTGAGAAGTCGCTAAGCGACTTCTTTTAATTTGTGTCTTCTTATAAATATTCCCAATAGGGTATAGAATACTATAAATACAGCCTGTGAAGCAACAAATAGTAAAAATTTGTCAAAAGTAATTTCTTCTAAAAACTTTACAAAATAATATTGTGGCATAAATTTTGAAAAATTAATTACTCCTTGTGGGATGTATTGTATTGGGAAAAATACTCCAGATGAAAATGCCATTATCATACTGAATGCAGAGTTTATACCATTTACAACTTTTACATCTTTTGATATAGATACTAATAGTTGTCCGATTGAAATAGCAGTGAAAGAGAAAATAAATACCGCTATACTTGTGTAAAATAATGAATTTTTAGGGATGGAATTTCTTGCCATAAATACAGAAATTGCTAAATAAAAACTCGTTATTATAATGGCAATTATTATTTGAGCAACAAATTGTTGTATTGTTTGTGATTTTTGACTATAAGGGGATAATGCCATTCTCTTTAAAAGACTTTCTTTTTTAAATTCAGCATCTATATTAATAATCACTGAAATAGTACTCATAAAAACAATATAACTTAGGACTGCAAAGGTAATATTAAAAGACTGTTTATCTTTTTCTTGATTGTATAAGTTTGTATCTATTACTTTCACATCAATCTTAGTATTTAATGTATTTAATACTTCTTGTTGATCAACATTTGAGTTAATTCCAGCCAAAGTGTAATTTAAATAGCTTTTTAAATCAATTTTTAAAAATGTTATAGCTGAAGTTTTAGTTGGAGCTAAAATTGAAACAGCTTTTTTATCATTTAATAAATTTTGTTTAAAGTCTTTTTTAATAACAATATAAGCTATAATTTTATCTTCAACAAGTTGTTTTCTCGCTTCACTATCCGTGATTTTATCTTCTTTAACATTATGTTTTTCTTTTAGATAATTTATTAACGCTCTTGATTCTTCACTTTTGTCTTCATCATTTATCATTATATCTAGTTTTGTTGGTTTAAATTCAGTATCACTATTTTTTGAGCTGGTGAATATAATCAACATAACCATAAAAATCATAAAAGAAAGTATAACTGATTTTATATTTTTAACAAATATTTTCATATAATTCTTGAATATCATTATGCCTTATGCCTCCTCAAACATATTAATGCAATTCCGAATAATACTAAGGAAAACGGAACTACATACTGAATCATTGAAATTAAATAACTGTTGTCATTTGCAATATTTACGCCTAGTAGGGCATTTTCCATGTATATTGCAGGATTTATATACTTTATTAGAGGAAATCCTGAAGCTATAGCATTAGTAACAGCTGGTCCAATCATCCCTGAAGTATAGTTCATTAGTAAAATAATTCCAAGTCCCACCATTGTTTTAGTTTCGGTTTTAGCTTTTAATGTAACAGAAAGCACCATTCCTAATGTAATTCCAAAAAGCATAATTAAAATAATTATAATACTGGAAGCAAAATAGTTTGTTATCAAGGTTATACCAAATACTAATTTTAAATATACAATTAATAATAGGGTATTAAAACCTGTTGATATTAGTGCTGATATTATTCCATTAATTAAGTAACTTGACTTTCTTAAAGGGGAAACTAACATTCTTACAGCAAAATCTGATGAGTCATATAAAAGATTATCTATATGATTAACCCCGTCAAACATTGTATAAAGACTTGTCATAATTATTATAGAATAGAGTATTGTTTCGACTCCTGTAACACCATGGTTTTTGTCTTCTATAAAATCTTTATTTATACTTTTCAATATTTCCCCTTGATTTATTTTTGTTTCATACATTTGTTTTATTTGATCTAGGATATTTTTAACAACCATTATATCGGAACTAGAAGATGCAATTTTTAAGGACAAATCATTTTCTATAAATGCCTTATATTCCTTGTTTTTTATATCTGTTTGAATATCTTCTTTTACTTCTTTAATATTAAGATATGGTATTTGTTTTAAAATTGACATATGTGGATTGTTTTTGTCTATTCCAACATCTACCTTATCAAAAGACTTACCCATATTAGGAATTACAATGCAGAAAAATGTGGCTAAAATTAAAGGGAAAAAAGTATTCCAAAAAAAGGTCATTCTATCTCTAGTAATTTGTAAAAAACTTATTTTTAAAGCAGATAAAATTTGCATTATTCTCTAAGCTCCTTTCCAGTCATTTCTAAAAATATATCTTCAAGTTTAGGTTTCTTAGAAAAGATTTCTTCATAAACAACATTATTTTCATCTAGTAGATATATTAACTTTTTAATATTACCAATATCACTTGAATAACTTAAAGTTACTTGGTTTTCTTTTAGTTCAACATCTATTACTTCGTCTTGTTTTTCTAAAATTGATATAATTTCAGGTTTTATAAAACCTACAACTGTAATTTTTTCTTTTACACTAACTCCATTAATTAAAGTTTGCATATCTCCTGTTAGTATATTTTTTCCATTATCCATAATAGAAATTCTATTGCAAAGATATTCAGCTTCATCCAAATAGTGAGTGGTATAAAGAATTGATGAGCCTCTTTCTGCTAAATTTTTTATTCCATCTAAGATAAACTTTCTACTTTGAGCATCAACCGCAACAGTAGGTTCATCTAAAATTACAAGTTCTGGCTTATGAGAAATACCACAAGCGATATTTAAACGTCTTTTAAGACCACCAGAAAGTTTTTTATGCAACATTTTTTGATGGCTTTGAAGGCCAGTAAATTCTATTGCTTCATTAACAAGTTTTTTTCTTTCATTTTTATTTGAAACATAAAGACCGCAGAAATAATCGATATTTTCTTTTACAGTTAAATTTTCAAAAACTGCAAGTTCTTGAGGAACAATTCCGATTTTTTTCTTTATTTCATATTCATTTGAAATATCTTTTTTACCGAAAACCTCAATATTTCCACTGTCATATCTCAAAAGAGATAACATACACATTATAGAAGTTGTTTTTCCACAACCATTAGGTCCAATAAGACCTAAAACATCTCCTTTTTCAAGAGATAAATTAAAATGATCAAGGACTATTTTTTCCTTAAATTTTTTGATCAAATCTTCTACTTTTATAATCATAATTATCACCTCACCAATATTATAGCAATAGTTACTTTAAAAGTTTAGTGCTTTATGTAATTTTTTGCATATGACAAATGTAATTTTTTGAAAAATATGGTAAAATAGATGTAGTAATATTAATTAGAATAAAAATAAATATATAAATTTATTTTTTAAAAAATTATATGGAGATTTTATGGTATTTTTAAAATATTTTTTATTAAATTTTTTGTTTTTATTTTCGGGAAATCAAAATTTTCTTAATGTTGCAATTTTTAGCATGATTTCGTTAATTTTTGTACTTATTGTAGAAATTAAAGAAAATATTTATTATAGTTTTGCTTTATCAATAATATTTTTGATTATAATTTATTTTTTTCCAGAATTTAGATTTTTCAGTTTTTCATTTATTTATGCAATTTACAGCAAATCAATATACAATATTCCAATATTCTTTGTATTTTTAATTACAAGAGAAATTGACTATTTCACATTGTCTTTGCTTATTGTCTGTCTATCGCAATACGATAGGGAGCTTTATGAAAGAAAAGTTTTTTATCATAGAGAGTTTTTGAATTTTTATAAGACAAATTATAAATTGCAAAAAGATTTGAAAAGTATGTATCTTGAAGAGGAAAAAAAGAATTATGAGAGCATATTAAAAGAAAGAGAAAAAATTTCAAAGGAATTACATAATTCAATAGGTCATACAATTTCAGCTTCTGTTTTGGAACTTAGAGCATTGGAGTATATTTGTCAAGACGAAGAAGTAAAAGAGTCGCTTATAAGAGTAAGGGAAAATCTATCCGGAGGATTGGTAGATATAAGAAAGATAATTCATAATATGTACAAATCTTCTTTTGACTTGGAGAACTCTATAGAAAAGATAATTACTTTTCCAAATATAAACACAAAGTTTATATATAGAGTGAAAAGTAAGATAAATGAAAATTTAAGTTTTGATATTGTAAGTATTGTTAAAGAAGCATTTTCTAATTTTATTAAACATTCAAATGGAGATAGTTTTACTGTAAGAATAATAGAAAATGAAAGTTCATTTATTATTACGATTTTTGATAATGGAAAAAATATTAAATTTGATAAATCTGAAGGTCTTGGTGTTTTATCAATGGAAGAAATTGCTAGAAAATATCATGGACTTTTCAATGTTATTACTGATGATGGATTTAAAATAAATATTGCAATAGATAAGGGAGAAAATAATGAAAATCTTAATGGTTGATGATGATTTACTAGTATTAAATGCTTTAAGTACAATTTTGAGCAAAAGTGGTTATGAAATTGTATTGGCAACTACTGATTCTAAAAAAGCAATTGAAACTTATAAAGAAAATGAAATTGATGTAGTAATTTTAGATATTAGGATGAAAGAAGTAAATGGAGTTGATGTTGCAATTGAGATTTTAGATTTTGACAAAGATGCCAAAATAATGTTACTTACTACTTTTAATGATAGAGATGATATAATTAGAGCCTTAAATAAAGGAGTTTTGGGAGTAATATTAAAGGACAATGTCGCATCGCTAATTCCTGCAATCGAAAGTGTGAGTCTTGGAAATAAAATTTTAGATAATGAATTGAATTTACATAGTCTTTTTAGTACTACAAAAAAAGATTTTGATCTTCTAACACAAAAAGAAGTTGAAATTTTAGAACAAATTGCTAAGGGACTTTCAAATAAAGAAATTTCTGAAAAATTATTTTTGAGTGAGGGAACTGTAAGAAATTATATTTCAGGAATTTTAGAAAAATTAGAACTTAGAGATAGAACTCAACTTGCTATATATTATTATACGAAATAATTGAAAGGAGAATATGGTGTTTAAAGAAAAATATTTTGAATTTTTTGAAAAAATCGGAATAAGTAAATTTATGGTGTTATCAACATCAAAAGATGACCTCGTAACATCAAGAATGATGAGTATAATTGTGATTGATGAAAAATTTTATTTTCAAACAGATAAAAATTTTAAAAAATATAATCAGATAATTGCAAATCCTAATGTATCTCTGTGTATTGATAACATTCAGATTAATGGGATATGTTGTGATGTTGGGAGACCTATTGAAAATAAAACATTTTGTGAAATATTTAAAGAAAAATATCCAAGTTCATACAGAAATTATTCGCTTTTAGAAAGTGAACGTTTATTGGAAATTGAACCTGCATATATTGAATGTTGGCATTATATTGAAGGAGTGCCTTATATAGAAGTATTTGATGTTAAAAATAAAAAATATACTATGAAAAAATATGTAAGATAAAAAGGTAAGCCTTCCACGATGTAAAGTATCGTTGAAGGCTTTAAATTTTGTTACTTATTTCCTTCTATTCCACTATTTAAAGCAAAAACAATTGATTCCAATAAATTTACTTTGTGAATATAAGCTTTTTGTGGTAATTTAAATACAGCCTTTCCTTGGCTGTTTTTTACAACTACATTACCAATTTTAGCTATGATATCATATTCATTCCATTTGTAAGTTTTATCATCTACTTTAAAATGGTCTTTTGTTATTTCAATTTTAGAACTTTGTTCTAAAATTTTTTTAACTGATTTTAAATTAAACTTGTTATTTTTTGGATCATGGTATATAAATTCAACAGTTTCTCCACCTAATATTTTTTGCATATAAATAGGATAATTTACATTGACAAAATCATCTTGCCATGGTTCAAATGCTTTTTTAGGGTATCCATTTCCAGCTAAGGACTTCCATTTATCATTTCTCTTATACCATATTGCTAAAATTTCTATAGGATTTAATGGGTTTGGAATAAAGAAATAATCTAAACCTTTATAAAGAATTTTATCATCTCCATTTTTTCCGATAATAACACCATCGTCAAAATAAAATAATTTAGGATACATCTTAAACAAATAGTATGGTAATACATATGCAAATAGGATTAGAAATATATCACCTATTATAAGAATAAGTAATGCCATATTATAGTTTCCATTTTTTGAAATTTTATCTGTATTCTTTAGAAAAAATTTAGTAAAAGCGAACAAAAATCCGTTAAATAATAAGAAACACATTATTGCAATTATTTTTAAAGATAATTTAAGCCCATATGATTTTTTTGCATTATCATAATTTTCCACATTTTCACCTCCTTATCTACATATTAAAAATTATATAATCAAACATAGCCTAATGATTACACAATTACAGAAATTTTATCATATTTTTATTTTTAATTCAAGAGTTTAAAGTATTGTTATAATTTAAAATTTCAATAGAAACTTCACTATATTACAAATATTTATATTGTGCTAACTGATGTAACTTATATGTTGATTTTTTATGTATCCTTTTATTAAAATAGTGAATACTAAAAATTGCTTTAACTTAAAATCAGAAGTAAATAATATATCTTAATAGATTTTTTACTTCTTTAACATCGTCGAAAATTTATTTATAAAAATTTATTGTATAAATATTTAATTTTAATTGAATAAATTTACAAATTTTGTTATAATACATAGTAAGTGGAGGTGTATTAATTATGAATAAAAATAAATTCGAAAATGGCAGTGTTAAGATATCAAACGATATTTTTTATATGATTGCTGCTATGGCAGCTATTGAAGTTGAAGGGGTAAAATCTATCGTTGGAGTTCCTGCTGACATTGAAAAAATTAATGCAAAAAATTCTAAGAAAGGAATAGAAATAGAATTTTTAGAAAAAGGAATTCAAATTAGTGTCAAAGTTTCTATAGAGTATGGACAAAAATTTGAAGAAATTGTTAAAAAAATTCAAGAAAATATAAAATTAAAAGTAGAAGTTATGACAAGTATTAAAGTTTTAGGTGTGAATATTTGTATTGAATCTATTGAAAAGTAGAGTGCTTATATGACTAGAAGTGAAGCACGTGAGTGGTGTATGAAGTTGATTTATCAACTAAGTATACAGAACAATTTTAAATGTGATGAGATTGAAAGTTTTATAGAGTATTTTGATTTACCTAGTAGTGAGGTTAAATATATTAGGAAAAATTGCAAATCTATAATTGATAATCTTGATGACATTGATAATATTATAAAAGAAAACTTAGAAGGTTGCTGGAACTACAATAGAATAGCTAAAATTGATTTGGCAATTCTTAGAGTTGCAGTAAATGAAATTTATTACTTGGACGATATTCCTGAAAGTGTTGCAATAAATGAAGCCATAGAAATTGCAAATAAATATTCTACTGATGCTTCATATAAATTTATAAATGGTATTTTGGGAACTATCGTTAGAACAAAAAATAAAATTTAATTTTAGGAGGTAGTTATGGGTGTACTTGGTAATTTATTGTTAATTGTATTTCTTGCCATAGGTTTAACTGGAATAGGAGTATCAACTTATTTAGTTGGGTCTGATGGGAAAATAAGATGGTTAGTATATACAATTTTTAGTGTAGTCTGTATTGGAATATTCTTGCTATTTAAATATTCAGCTAATACAACTCTACTGTTTTGGAGACAAGCATTTTTAATGATGAGTTTTTATGCTGCTGCAGTTTGTACTTTAATGGCATTTATAGCTATTCCTAAAACATCTTTAAAAGCATTAAAAGAAAGTATAGTTCCTGCAGTAAGTATATTTGCTATTGGTGGAATTCTTTTAATGATATTCTAAAATAGGAGAATTTTAATGACAACATTTAAGGTTAAAGAAGTTAGCAAGTATATTTCGAATGTACTTAGGAGAGATTCTTTTTTATCTAACATAAGTGTTGAAGGTGAAGTATCTAATTTTAAAAAATCGGGTGGACATAGTTACTTTAGTATTAAAGATGATGAAGCTATGCTTAAATGTGTAGTTTTTAAAACTATTCCAATTGCACAAAGTTTGAATCTAACTGACGGACAAAAGGTTGTCGTAACAGGAACTGTTATGACATATGAAAAAGGAAGCTACTATCAGATTTTATGTAAAAATGTTGAAGAGGTCGGTCGTGGAAATTTATATGAGCAATTTTTAGCTCTAAAAGAAAAACTTTCAAAGGAAGGCCTCTTTAATTCTGAATTTAAAAAACCAATTCCAAGATTTCCGAAGAATATTGGAGTTGTTACAGCTAAAAATGGTGCTGCAATTCGTGATATTCTAAATACTCTACGAAGAAGATTTAGAATTGCAAATATCTATTTTTATCCTGCAAAAGTTCAAGGAATTGGTGCTAGTGAAGAAATAGCTGAAGGTGTTAAATATTTAGATTCACTTGATTTTATTGACACAATAATTGTCGGTAGAGGTGGAGGTTCTTTTGAAGATTTGAATGCGTTTAATGATGAAAATCTCATTAGAACCATTTTTAATTGCAAAAAGCCGATTATATCAGCAGTTGGTCATGAGATAGATACAATGCTAACAGATTATGTTGCAGATAAGAGAGCGGCGACTCCTACAGCAGGGGCAGAGCTTTCATCTGTAAGTACGGATGAGATAAAAGAATTTTTAAATCAAGCTGAGAAAAAACTTAATAAAAACATTTTAGAAGAAATTTCTGCTGAAAAAGTTCAGCTTGAACATTTTAAAAAAGAATTGGAATATTACAATCCAGTTAATAGAATAACTACATTGAAAGAAAATCTTGAGAATTTGAAAAAATCTTTAGATGAAAAGATAGTTTCAATTTTTAAATATAACAAACAATTACTTGATTTTAAAAGACAATCTTTAGAAATTATAAACCCGAATAGTATTTTAGACAGAGGGTATAGTATTGTTTATAATGATAAGAATGAAATTGTTAAGGATATTAAAAGTGTAAATGTAGGGGATTCTTTGAAACTTAGAGTTTCTAATGGAGAGATTATTTCCGATGTTAAGGAGATTATAGATGGCAATTAAGTTAGAAAATTATGATAAGGGAATAGAAGAACTTATTAAAATTGTAAATACTTTAGAAAAAGAGCAATTAAGTCTTGAAAAAAGTATTGAACTGTATAAAAAGGGAATGAAACTTCATAAAGAGTTGGTTGATATTCTGGAAAAAGAAGAAGGTAGATTATTCTTATTTGACGAAAAGGCTCAAGATGAAGAAGAAAAATTTGTAGAAAAAACTTTAGAAGATGGACAAGTGAGTTTAGAGCTATAATGGAAGATTTTATAAAATTAATTCATAATGATAAAAGCATAATAGAACAAAGATTAAGTAAAGTCTATACTGATAATAATAAGTTTGAAAAAATGTGTGCTTATTCTTTTTCTGTTGGTGGAAAGAGAATAAGAGCAATTTTACTTTTAGAAGCATTTAAAATTTACAAGGATATTTCGGATATAGCTATAGATTTTTCGATTGCTTTAGAGCTTATTCATAACTATTCTCTTGTTCATGATGATTTACCAGAAATGGATGATGATAAATTTAGAAGAGGAGTGTTGTCTGTCTATGGTAAATATGGACAGTCAAATGCTGTTTTAGTTGGTGATGAGCTTTTAAATAATGCAAATTTAATTATGATTAAAGCTATGAAAAATCTTGAAAATTTTGATGAAATAAAGCTTGCGATTTCTGCAAGTGAAATAATTTTAAATTCAAGTGGAATCAATGGAATGATTTATGGTCAATTTTTAGATCTTGAAAATAATGCAGAGAATTTAACTGATATTGAAAAGATTAATTCTCTAAAGACAGGGGAACTATTTAAAGCGGCAATTTTATCGGGAGCAAAACTGGGTGGAGCAAATGATAATGACTTAGCACATTTGGAGATTTACGCTAAAAACCTAGGTTTAGTTTTCCAACTTCAAGATGATTTATTCGACTATGATGAGGATATTGAGTTAAATAAAAAAACTTTTGCAACTGTTTTAGGAAAGAGTGAGGTTGAAAAGAAAATTGCAGAATTAAATAAAATTTCATTGCAAGAAATTAATAAAATTTCAGGAAGAAAAGAGTTTTTTGTAAATTTCATTGATTATATGGCAAAAAGGACTTACTAATGGAAAGAGCAGATATTTGTTTAGTCAATTTGGGACTCGTAAAGTCAAGAACTTATGCAAAGAGGATTATTGCAGAAGAAAGAGCTTTTTATGATGGAAAAATTATAGAAAAAGTTTCAATGATGATTGAAAAACCTGAATTAATAACTATAAATTCAACTTTTGAGGATAGTTATGTGGGAAGAGGAGCCATAAAGTTAGACTCTGCAATTAAAAATTTTAAGCTTGATTTGAAAAATCTAGTTTGTATGGATATTGGAGCATCAACTGGTGGATTTACTCAAATTATGGTAAATGAAAATGCAAAAAAAGTATATGCTATTGATGTTGGTACTAATCAACTTGCAAAGAGTTTATTGAATGATGATAGAGTAGTAAGTTTGGAAAATACAAATTTTCGATATTTAGATTTTGAAGTTATAGGAGAAAAGGTTGATTTTATTTCTATTGACGTTTCTTTTATTTCTTTAAAATATATTTTTGAAAATTTGTATAAATTTTTAAAAGAGGACAGTATAATTGTGGCACTAATAAAACCACAATTTGAATGTGAAGGAAAGAGTTTAAATAAAAAGGGTATAGTTAAGTCTGAAAAAGTTATAGAAAATGTAATTGAAAAAGTCAGACTCTATGCACTTGGAAATAAACTTGAAGTAATTTCCATAATTGATTCTCCAATACTTGGTGGAGATGGAAATAAAGAAAAATTAGCACTTATAAAAGGGATTTTTTAAGAGGTTTTATGAAAAAATATACAAGACAGAGAATTATTTTAGATTTAATAGAAAATAATGAAATAAAAACACAAGAGGAACTTTCAGACTGCTTGGAAAAAAAGGGAATTCGTTCCACACAAGCTACAGTTTCAAGAGATATAAAAGAATTAAAAATTTTAAAGGTACAAACTAAAAATGGAGAATATAAGTATAAGGTCGTTGATTCACTCTATGATTCTTTAGATGAAAGATTGAATAAGATTTGTAAACTTGCAATTTTATCTATAAAGCATAATGAAGATATGATACTTATAAAGACTATTCCACATACTGCAAGTATTTGTGGCTCATATCTAGAAAGTGCCAAGTTAAAAATGGTAAGTGGAATCGTAACTGGAAATGATACTATCTTTATAGCTATTGATGATAAAGCTTTTTTAGATTCCGTAGTTGAAGATATAAGGAAACTTGTAAGGTAGGGATAATATGTTATCTGAATTATATATAAGAAATTTAGCAATTGTTGATGAAATTAAAATTTCCTTTACTGAAGGACTTAATGTTTTAACAGGAGAAACAGGAACTGGTAAATCTATAATTATCGGTGCTATTTCTTTGCTTTGTGGTGGAAGAGCTAATACTTCATCTATTGGGAAACGTAGTGATACTGCTTATGTTGAAGGAGTATTTTTTCTTTCTCGATATGATGAAGAAATTTTAAGAAATAAGTTTGAATTGCTAGGTTTAGATATAGAAATTGAAGATAATATGCTAGTTATTTCAAGAACTATAAGCAAAAACGGAAGATCAGTTTCAAAGATAAATAATAGAACTGTGAATAATTCTATTCTATCTGATATTATGTTAAATATTTTAAATGTATGTGGGCAACATGATAGTTATACATTGTTTAATAGAGCTGATTTTGTTGAAATTTTAGATAGTTTTTGCGATGATGAGTTTAGAAAAAAATTAAAAGAATTAGAAACATTATATTGCAAAATAAAAAAGACAAGTTCCGACTTAAAGAAGCTAAAGAATAGAGTAAATAATTTTGATGAAAATGTTGAGGAAATAAAATCAGAAATTGAAGAACTAAATAGTTTGGAACTTGAAACTTTGGATGAAGAATTTATTGAAAATGAAATTGATAAATTTAATAATAGTCAAACTATTTTAGTTTGCTGTGGAAATTTAGTTGAGCTTTTTGATGGAGAAAATTCAGAAGTAAATGCCTTTTCCATCTTGAATGAAATAAATAGAAATCTTGTTATATTGGAAGAAAATGATAAAAATGTAAAATTTAGTGAAGATTTTGAAAATATTTCTTTTGGATTAAAAGAAATTTATACAAAAATTCAAGATTATTACTCAAGTGTTTATATTGACGAAGAAAGTTTAATGATTCTACAGGAAAAATTTAATCTTTTGAATGACTTGAAAAGGAAATATAGGACAGATAAAAAGGGACTTGTAAAATATAAAAATTCATTAGAGGAAGATTTGTATTTACTTGAACATTCAAAAGATTTGTTATTTGAAGAAAACAATAAGCTTAAAAATTTAAGTGAAGAATATAAGAAACTTGGTATAGAAATTTCAAATTCTAGAAAAGAAGTAGCAAAGAGAATTGAAAAATTAATTGAAAAAGAACTTTTGGATTTAGATTTAAAAAATTCAATCTTTAAAATAGATATAAAGACAAATAATAAAATTACAAACATTGGTTTTGATGAAGTTAATTTTTTAATTTCAACAAATAAAGGCGAAGAACTTCAAGAAATATATAAAATTGCATCTGGTGGGGAACTTAGCAGAATTATGTTAGGTTTTAAAAAGGTTTTATCCGATAGGGATAAGATAGCAACTCTTGTTTTTGATGAGATTGATACGGGTATAAGTGGAGTAACTGCTCAAATTGTTGGAGAAAAACTTGCAGAAATTTCAAAAAATCATCAACTTCTTGTAATTTCTCATTTACCACAAATTTCAGTTTTGTCCGATACTCATTTTATTATAAGTAAAGAAACGGTCGGAGATATTACTTTGTCAAAAGTTTTATGTGCAAATTATGATGAAAAAGTTATGGAAATTTCAAGACTTATAGGTGGAGCAAATATTAATGAAACAACTATAAGACAATCTAAGGAAATGATTGAAATTGCAAATGAAAAAAAGGAAAGGTTAAGATGTATAGAAAAGTAAAATCAGAAGAAATTTTTGACGGAAAAATTTTGAATTTAAAACTTGAATACTTTGAAAAAGATGATAAAATTTTAAAAAGAGAAATTGTAGAGCATAAAGATGCAGTTGCAATTTTTCCAATTGATGAAAAAGGATATGTATACTTAGTTAAACAATACAGATTTCCAATTCAAGAGGACTTTTTAGAAATTCCAGCAGGACTTGTAGAAGTAGGAGAAAATTATGAAGAGACTGCTCTTAGGGAATTACAAGAAGAAATAGGTTTTAGTTCAAATAATTTAGAAAAAGTTTTTGAAGGCTATACAAGTGTTGGATTTTGTACGGAAAAAGTTGTAGTATATAGGGCTGACAGCTTATTTTCTTCAAAATTACCGGAAGATGAAGATGAAAATTTGAGTATAGTTAAAATTCATTTTGACGATTTAAAAAAGATGTATTTTAATGGAGAAATAAAAGATTTTAAAACGGCAATAGCTATTTTAAATGAGATAAATAGGAGGTAATATGAATAGTATAGCAGAACATTTAATTATTGCAGTAGCATTAATGTTAGTAATTATAGTTTCTAGAGTTTTCCAATCATATGTAGCTCTAGCTTTGGGAGATGATACACCAAAACTTAATGGATCAACTAGCTTTAATCCCATAAATCATATTGATTTAATGGGATTCGTGTTTTTTGTATTTTTTAAATTTGGTTGGGCTAAGCCAGTAGAAATAAATATGTCTAAATTTAAGA
This sequence comes from Parvimonas sp. M20, assembly GCF_035282425.1. Lineage (NCBI taxonomy): Bacteria > Bacillati > Bacillota > Tissierellia > Tissierellales > Peptoniphilaceae > Parvimonas > Parvimonas sp. M20. The sequence continues at coordinate 80,190 of NZ_JAYKBQ010000002.1, forward strand.
ATAGATTTTGGGGAAAAATCATTTACTCTTTATCGCATGCTTTTATTTGCTTTGTGATAGCTTTATTATCAACAATAGTCTATTTATATATAAAACCTACAGATAAATTTGTAATTACTATTTTTCAATATATATTTTCCATAAGTATAATATTTGGAATTATAGAAATGTTGCCTTTTCCACCTTTTGATGGAGCAATTTTTATAAGTGCATTTTTATCAAGAGAAGTGGAATATGAATATTTCAAACTTTCAAGCTTTACAAATTTAATAATAATTGGTTTAATTTTAACAGGAGCTTTTAAAATTTTCTTATCACCTATAGTTAGTACAGTTGGGAAATTTATATTGAATTTAGCAACTATGTTGGTGATGTAATGCAATTAATAGTAAATTTAGATGCTTATTCAGGTCCTTTGGATTTGTTGCTTGACTTAATTTCAAAACAAAAAGTTGATATTTACGATATTGAAATAAGCAAAATTACTAAACATTATCTTGAGGTAATTGAAAATTCTGTTTATAGTGAAGATACTGATATATCAGCTTTTTTGCTTATGTCTAGTACATTAGTTGAAATAAAATCAAGGAGTTTAATTCCTAAAAATACAGATGAAGATGAAGAAGAAATTGTTACAAAAGAACAATTAATTGAAAGACTTATTGAGTATAGAAAGTTTAAAAAAGTGGGAGAATACTTTAAAAACTTAGAAACAGAAGGAAGTAAAGCATATTCAAAAATGCAGTCTGATATTACTGAGTATATGACTGAAGATAAGGAAATTATTTTAAATACAGATGTTGATGTTTTGCTTTCTTTAATGGAAAATATTATAAATCAGTATCAAAGTAAAAATGAAGAAAATTCTTTTGAAAAAATCATAGAAAAAGATTTATTTCCTATTGAAAAATATGTTTCAATGATAAAGGACAAAATTTATGAAAAAAAAGAGCTTTATTTTGAAGATTTAATTTTTTATAATGGAACAAAAAGTGAGCTTATAACAATATTTATATCTATTTTGGAGCTTGTTAAAAATAATATTATCAAGATTTTTCAAGATAAAGATAAAAATATTAAACTTAATTTAGTGGGGGAAGAAGTTGAATAGTAGAGAATATAAACAAGTTATCGAACAGTTGTTGTTTGTATATGGAGATCCTTTAAAAATTGATGATATTGCAAAAGTTTTGGATATTCCAGTAAAAGAGGCTACTGTTTATGCAGATGAACTTGTAGAGGAGTTTGAATTTCAAAAAAGAGGACTCGTAATTCAAAAAATTTCTAATTATTATCAGATAAAGACAAGAAAAGAATATCATGATATTATTTCAAAACTTTTTGAAAAAGTTACAATGAAACATTTAACTAATTCAACTTTGGAAACTTTGGCTATAATTGCATATAAACAACCAATTACAAGGCAAGAAATTGAAGAGATAAGAGGAGTTAAATGTAACAGCTCTATTGAAACTCTGATGTCAAAGAACTTCATTGAAGAAGCAGGAAGACTTGATAGAATTGGTAAGCCAATTATTTATAAGACAACTTTAAATTTTTTAAATCAATTTAATTTAAAGTCTCTAAAAGACTTGCCTGATATTGAAAAATTTATTTCTGATGAAGAAAAAAACCAAATAGTTGAAGATGAAAATAATGTGGAAATAGAAGATGAGAATAAATAAATTTATTGCAAATTCCGGTTATTGTTCAAGAAGAAATGCAGATTTACTTTTAGAACAGGGAAAAGTTTTTGTAAATGGAAAACTTGCAAATAAGGGAATTGACGTTTTAGAAAATGATGAAATTTTAATTGAAGGTAAAAAAATCAAATTAGAAGAAGCTAAAAAATATTATCTTTTAAATAAGCCTATTGGGTATTCCAGTACAGCTAAAGCTCAATTTCAAGAAAAAATTGTTTTGGATTTAATAGATTCTAAAGAGAGAATTTATCCCGTAGGGAGACTTGATAAGGACAGTTTTGGACTTTTACTTTTAACAAATGACGGGGACTTAGCTTTTAAATTGACACATCCAAGTCATAATGTTGAAAAAGAATATATTGTAAAGGTTGATAAAGCTTTAAAAGAAAATGATTTAAAAAAATTATCTTCTGGGATAATGATTGAAGGGAAATTGACAAGAGAAGCAAAATTTGAAATTTTTGACTTTAAAAATAATATGGTAAAAGTTTTTCTAAAAGAGGGAAGAAATAGACAGATAAGAAAAATGTTTAAAACTTTTGACTATAAGGTTATTTCTCTTGAGAGAACTGCCTTTGGTAAAATAAAACTTGGAAAATTAAAAGTAGGAAGTTACAGAGAACTTAGTAGAGAAGAGATTGAATATTTAAGGAGTTTATAATGATAGGATTAAAAAATGCCACTCCTGAAGAATTTGAAGAACTTTATGTCAAATATGGAATAGGTGGTAGTATAGATTTATCTGTTCCAACATTTTATTTCAGTTTAGTTATGGAAGAAAATATAATCGGATATGTAAAACTTACTTTTAGAGATGAAGATTATTATTTGGAAGAAATAAAATATGATGAAGGAATGGAAAAATTTAATAGATTTTTTATAAAATGTATTGCTTATAAAGTCTATATGAAGAGGAAAAAGAAATTTTATTCTAAATTGTTTTTTGAAGGAATTTCAGGAGTTACTAAATTAGAAGATGATTTATATACTTACGATGTTGATGAAATTTTAGAACAAGGAAGAACTTGCAGTGAATGTAAAAATAAATAATACTAAGACTTTAATTGAATTTTTCATGAGAAAGTATATTAAAGATGTTAAAATCGCAATTGATATGACAGTTGGAAATGGATTTGACTCTAAAAACATTTTAGAGATATTACAACCAGAAAAACTTTATTGTTTTGATATTCAACAAGAAGCTTTGGATAATTCAAAAATTTTGCTTGAAAAATATTCAAATTGTGAATTGATTTTAGAAAATCATAAAAATTTTGATAAATATATAAAAGAAAATATTGATTTTGCAATCTATAATTTAGGTTATTTACCTAAAGGAGATAAATATATAACTACAAATGCAAAAGATGTTGAAGAAAGTTTGAAGAAATTGTTAGAGAAATTAAATTCCAAAGGAGCAATTTTTATAACTTTTTATATAGGACATTCTGCTGGACAGATTGAAAGTTTAGAAATATCAAAATTTTTACAAAATTTAAATCAAAAAGAATATACTATACTTAAATGTACATTTGAAAATCAAAAAAACAATCCACCTTATGTGGTTATGATTCAAAAAATATAAATTGTATTTATATTGACTAAATAATAAAAATACATTATAATATATGGGTGTCGTGGAGAGCTGTCCGAGCGGTCGAAGGAGCACGATTGGAAATCGTGTAAACGTCAAAAGCGTTTCGAGGGTTCAAATCCCTCGTTCTCCGCCATGCACTAGGTGGGGTGTTAGCAGTACCTTGTAACCTGTAATCTGCTATAGCAGGGCTGAATTCCCAAGTTAGATTTTCAAGGGGTGTAGCCGACTTTTGTAAGTGGTGTTGACGAGTGGGTCCTTACGCAATAGAGCTTTACGAATCTGGTCAGGTCTTGACGGAAGCAGCCATAAGTAAAATACTCTATGTGCCGTAAGATTGCTTGCTTTGAGCTAACTGCAAGGGTACCGTACATTTCTTGTTAAGCGACCTTGGGTGTGCTTACATACTAAAGAGTTATCTGTAAAGATAGCTCTTTTTTTATGAAAATATATTTGATTTATACTGATTTTATGCTAAAATATAGTCAAGAGGTGTAGCTATGATAGTAAAGGATAGTATTAAAAAATTATTAGGTCTTGAAACAGACTTATCAGAAATAGAATATTCTAGGCATGGGTTAAAAAGACATCTTGAAAAAAGAAAGCATTATGATGTTTTAAAATATGTAGATAATATTAAAGAAATGATAGAAAATCCAGATTATGTAGGGATTAATAGAAATGGAAATAAATTAGCTTTAGAATATGTAAAATGTTATAAAAAGAATGTTTTACTAGCTTTAAAAGTTAATAAAACTAAAGATAAATTTTTTATTGTCAGCATGTATAGCATAAATGACTATAAATTAAACAGCAGAAAATTTAGTGGAAGACTAAAAAAGGTTGACAAAGAGTAAAAAATTGGGTATACTATAGTTAAGTAAAGAAGTAGTTGAGGGCAGAAAGGGTTCCTGCCACACCTGTAATAAGGTATCTGAGATGTTGGATACACCGACCAACCGACTACTTAATTCAAATCTGTGAGAGTTAGAGTAGTCTAACTCTTTTTTGTTTGAAAATTCTTAAAACTGTAAGTAGTGTTTTGTAGTTTTTATTTTTGACAATTATTTTAAAAGTTGATAATAACAACTAAAAGGAGGTAATTATGAAAAATAATAAAATTTACAATGTTGTATTTCCAATTTGGTTTTTGCTTTTATTTCCTTTGGCTTGGCTGATAGTAATGCCAGTAAATTTTTTAATTGATTCTATTGTAATATGTTTAGCATTAAAATTCCTAAAAACTGATGATATTCTACAAAGATATAAAGAAGTGATTGTAAGAGTATTCTTATTTGGGTTTTTAGCAGATTTTATTGGTTCAGTTTTTTTATTAGCTTTTACAAGTTTAGTTGGACGTTTAGAAGAAAATGTTAAATTTTTTAAATGGATTAGTGATAATGTAATTAAATATATTATGACAAATCCTTTAGAAGATATTTACGCTTTTATTATAGTTACAATTGCAATCTTATTAGCAGGTATTTGTATCTATTATTTCAATTTAAAAAATAGTTTTGCCAAGATGGAAATTGATGAAAAAGACAAGAAAAAATTAGCATTATATGTGGCAATATTTACTGCACCATATTTCTTTTACGTTCCTATATCCCTATTAAAGAATTATGGTTATTAGAATTTAATTATTAAATAAAAAGTTTTCAAGCAGAGTTGGTCAATCTGACTCTGTTTTTGTATAGTTAAAATATAATTTCTAGATTTTAAATAATTGACAAAAAGTAAAAAAATAGGTATATTATAGTGGAATAAATAAGTATTTTATAGCTTTGATTTTTGACAATTATTTTATAAGTTGATAATAGCAACTAAAAGGAGGTAATTATGAAAAATAATAAATTTTATAGTATTTTTTTTCCAGCATGGATAGTACTCCTGTTTCCTTTAACTTGGATTATAGCTTTGCCTTTAGATCTTCTCAGACAAAGTTTTGTACTTTGTATCACTTTAAAATTTTTAAATACATATGATATTATTGAAAAGGCTGGTAAAGTCATCAGGAAAGTATTTCTGTATGGAATTTTAGCAAACATTGTAGGGATAATTTGCCTATTTTTTATAACAATTATGGTTGGAATAGGAGCTGATATGTCCGGAATTGTTGGATGGATTAGTAATAATGTGGTTGAGGGTTTGATGACTACTGCTTTTTATAGTATTTATGCATTTATAGTAATAACTATTCCAGTTGTAATTTCAGGATTTTGTATCTATAAATTAAACCTAAACTATAGTTTTAAAAATTTAGATTTAGACATAAAAGATAAGAAAAAATTAGCATTGAGTTTGGCTGTTTTTACAGCACCATATTTATTCTATTGTCCATCTATAATATATATATTAACACGATAATGATTAGATAAAATAGCCTTTGTAAATTTTTTATGAAAGAGTTATAATATTTAACTCTTTTTTTGTAATTAAAATAAAGTACTAAATTCTTAAACATTGACAAAATACTTTTATAGATTTATAATTTAATTGTGTTATATTATTAAAAAGAATTTATTTTATACGATAAAAGTATAATAATAGGAGGTGTATTTTATGAGATTAATTAGTAGATATTTAGCAAACGCAGTTATAAAAAAGATTGACAGTACCCGTTATAAAAATCATATTTATTTCTCATTGATGTTAATGCTATCATTGGTAATTATATACACTTTATATTGTACTCTTAAAGCTGGAAATTTAGATACTACTAAAATCATAGGTGTTGTGCTTTGTAGTATTTTACTAGTGTTATCTGTAATATCAGCTATAGTTTATCTTATAAAAATGTTTGAAAAAGAAAAATAGTTTTTTATAATCTTTTTTGAGATTCGTAAAATTATATAAGGAGGGAGATATGTTCTACCTCCTTACTTGTATATAAACAAATAAAAATTCATTTTAATTATAATAGATTTTGATTTATAAATTTGGAGGAAATAATGAATATAAATTGGTATCCAGGTCATATGAAAAAGACTATGGATAATATAAGAGCGTCATTGAAATTGGTTGATATTGTTGGAGAGATTATTGATTCAAGAATTCCAATAAGCAGTAAAAATCCTGTTATTGATGATGTTTTAAAGGATAAGCCAAGAATTATGATTTTGAATAAATCGGATATGGCTGATGAAAATGAGACTAAGAAGTGGCTTAGTTATTATAGAAAAAAAGGTTATGGAGCTGTTGTTGTAGATGCACTTCATTCAAAGGGTTTAGACAAGATTTATTCAGTTGCTAAAGAGATGTTAGCTGATAAGTTCAAAAAACTTGAGGAAAAAAATCTTTCTTCAAAGACAATTAGAATGATGATTGTAGGAATTCCAAATGTAGGGAAATCTACTTTTATTAATTCCATTTCAAAGAGAAAGAGTGCAAAAATAGGAGATAGACCCGGTGTTACAAAACAGGTTCAATGGATTAAGACAAAGAATGAGTTAGAGCTTTTAGATACTCCGGGAGTTCTTTGGCCAAAGTTTGAAGATGAGAGAATCGGTTTGCACTTAGCTTTTACCGGTGCAATTAAGGATGAGATTATGGATATTGAAAATTTAGCTTTTCGTTTTATTGATGAGTTAAATAAAAGAGATGTAAATATTCTAAAAAATAGATATAATCTATCTGAAGATTATTATGAAGATACACTGTATTTAATGGATGAAATCGGAAGAAATAGAGGTGCAATTTTAAAGAAGAATGAAATTGATTATTTTAAGGTTGCAAATTTAGTTTTCGATGATTTTAGAAAAGTAAAACTTGGAAGAATAACTTTAGAGACTGTGGAAGATATTGAAAAATTTGAGGAAGATAATGGAAATTAGAGAAGAACTGGAGAATATCTACAAGAGATATAATTTAATTATCGGTGTTGATGAAGTTGGAAGAGGTTGTCTTGCCGGTCCTGTCGTTTCTTGTGCAATTATAATGAAAAAAGATAGCAAGATTGAGGGAGTAACGGACAGTAAGAAACTTTCTAAAAAGAAAAGACTTGCACTTTATGATAAAATTTTAGAAGAATGTGTAGGATATGGAATTGGAATTGTAGATAATGTAAAAATTGATGAAATTAATATTAAGCAGGCGAGTAGGCTTGCTATGAAGATTGCAATTTCAAATATAAAGGATTTAGAAGGAAATAAAATTTTAGGCGATTTTTTGATAACAGATGCAGAAAAAGTTGATGTCGATATTCCGCAGATTAATTTAATTCATGGAGATGAGCTTTCTTATGTAGTTTCTTGTGCTTCAATAATTGCAAAGGAATATAGAGATAGTATGTTTGCCGAGTATGAGAAAAAGTATCCGAACTATAATTTTATAAAAAATGTAGGATACGGAACAAAGGCTCATTATAAGGGAATTGATGAAAATGGAGTTACTCCTATTCATAGAGTAACTTTTTTGAAGAAATATTTTGAAAAGAAAAAAGAATATGAAAGCTAAAGATATTGGAAATTTAGGGGAAGATATGGCTGTTAAATTTCTTTTAGAAAAGGGTTATGAAATTGTTGAAAGGAATTTTTTAAAACCTTTTGGAGAAATTGATATAATAGCAAAAGATAAAGATTTTTTAGTTTTTATTGAGGTTAAGGCTAGAAAAAATGTAAATTTCGGTTTTCCCAGAGAGTTTGTAAATGGAAGTAAGATAAAAAAGATACAAGATGTTGCACAGATTTATATGATGGAGAAAAAATTGTTTGGAGCAAAAATTCGTTTTGATGTTATAGAAATAATTTTTGACAATCATAAAATTACACATATAGAAAATGCTTTTTAGGAGGATTTATGTTTACTGCTTATGTAATTACCGTTTCTGACAAGGGCTCAGTCGGAGAGAGAGTTGATACTTCGGGAGAAGTAATAGTAGAGATATTAAAAGAAAATAATTATAAAGTTATTGATAAGATTATTATTCCTGATGATCAAGCAACAATAGAAGAAAAGTTAAAATATGCAAGTGATGTTTTAGGTGCTAATTTAATTTTGACAACAGGAGGAACAGGTTTTAGTAAGAGAGATGTTACACCTGAAGCAACTTTGAATGTCGCTACTAAAAATGCATTTGGAATTTGTGATTCTATTAGACAATACAGTTTGACAATCACTAAGAGGGCAATGCTTTCAAGAGCTGTTTCAGTTATTAGAAACGACAGCTTAATTATAAATTTACCCGGTAGCCCAAAAGCTGTTAGAGAATCTTTAGAGTATATTATAGATTCTGTAGAGCATGGACTTCAAATACTTTTAGGAACGGCAACTGAATGTGCTAGAAAGTAGGTAAGATATGTATTCAAAGACTAAGACTTGTGTGTTAAATGGATTAAATGGTTATGATATTGATGTTGAAGCAGATTTATCAAGTGGACTTCAGGCTTTTAATATTGTAGGGCTTCCTGATTTATCTATAAAAGAATCAAAGGAAAGAGTTAAATCTGCAATTTCAAATAGTGGGTTCTCAATTCCACCTGGAAGAGTTACGATAAATTTAGCTCCTGCAAATTTAAAAAAAGACGGCTCTCAAATTGATTTGGCAATAGCTGTGAGTATGTTACTTGCTATTGGAGTTATCGAGTATTTGCCCGATGAAAAAACTGTTTTTTTAGGTGAACTTTCTCTTGACGGAAGAGTTATAACTTTTGACGGGGCTTTACCTATGATTATCTCTTTAAAAGAGCTTGGTTTTAGAAAGTTCTTTATTCCTAATGCTATTAAAAATGAAGTTAATATAGTTCAAGGAATTGAGATTTATCCAATTTCACATTTAAAAGAATTAGTTGATTGTTTAAATGGAGTTATCGAAATAAAAAAAGAAGAAATAGCAAAGGTAAATTTAGATGAAGAAATTAAATATGATATAGATTTTTCAGATATAAAAGGTCAGGAAAATTTAAAAAGAGCAATGGAAATTTCTGCTGCAGGAGGACATAATTTGCTGATGGTTGGCCCTCCGGGGAGTGGAAAAACTATGATTGCTAAAAGATTACCGACAATTTTACCTAAATTAACTTTTGATGAATGTATTGAATGTACAAAAATTTATTCAATAGCAGGAAAACTTAAAAATAATAAATTGGTTACTCAAAGACCTTTTAGATCTCCACATCATACAAGCAGTCCTATTTCTCTTGTTGGTGGTGGTAAAATTCCAAAACCTGGGGAAGTTTCACTTGCTCATAATGGGGTTTTGTTTTTGGATGAATTTCCAGAGTTTTCAAAACAAGCTATTGAAGTTTTAAGACAGCCAATGGAAGATGGAAAAGTTACGATTTCAAGGGCTAATTCGTCAATTACTTATTATTCAAACTTTGTAACTGTTTGTGCATTAAATCCTTGTCCTTGTGGAAATTATGGATCACAAACCGAAAAATGCACTTGTTCACAGTTACAAATACAAAGATATTTAAGTAAAATTTCAGGACCAATACTTGATAGAATTGATATTCAAGTTGAAGTTGAACCTGTGAAATATGACGATTTATCCTCAAAAGAAGTTTTAGAAACTTCTGCTGATATTAGAAAAAGAGTTGAAAGAGCTAGAAAAATTCAACTTGAAAGATACAAAAACGAAAAAATATATAATAATGCAAATCTTTCAGCTAGACAGATTAAGAAATATATTATTTTAGATGAAAAACTTGAAAAAATTATAGAGTTTGCATTTAAAAAGTTTAAGTTTTCAGCAAGATCTTTTAATAAAATTTTGAAGTTGACAAGAACAATTGCAGACTTGGACGGAAGTGAAGAAATTAAGGAAGAACATCTGTTAGAAGCAATCAGATATAGAAGTTTGAGCAATAAATATTGGAGTTAGCTATGAGAAATGAAGATGCTTTGTTATTTTTAAGTTATTTGAATTTTGATTATAAAATTAAAGATGAATTGTTAAATCATTTTACTTTGGAACATATTGAGGAGATATTTTGTTTATCGGGAGAATATTTTAAAGAAAATAAACTTTTAACTAAGAATAATATTGAAAAATTAGTTGAAGAGAGAAAAAAATTTAATTCAGATGCTTATAGAGATTTTTTAGAGAAAAAGAAAGTTAAATATGTAAGTATTTTGAGTGAAAATTATCCTATTAATCTAAAAGATATTGAATTTATTCCACAAGTTATTTATTATAAGGGATATATTTTACCGGAGGATGAATTTGCACTTTCAATTGTAGGCTCTAGGAAATGTACCAATTATGGAGCTTGGGCAACTGAATATTTTGCAAGGTCAATTTCAGAACTTGGAATAAGAATTGTTTCAGGAATGGCTTTGGGTATTGATTCCATTTCACATAGAGCTGCTTTAAAATCAGGTGGAAGAACGATAGCTGTTTTAGGTTGTGGAGTTGATATAGCCTATCCTAAAACTAATTACAGATTGTATGACGAAATTATAGAAAATGGGGCAGTTATGAGTGAGTTTCCTATTGGGATGCCACCTTTAGCTCATAATTTTCCTGTTAGAAACAGAATTATTTCAGGACTTTCAAAAGCATTATTGGTTATCGAAGCACAAGATCGTTCAGGTACACTTATAACTTCAAGATTTGCAAATGAACAATCAAAAGAGATTTTTGCTCTTCCTGGAAATATAAATAGTCTATACAGTAAAGGAACGAATAAATTGATAAAAGATGGAGCATTGATTGCTACGAATTATCAGGATATTATAGATGGAGTTATTGATTTTTCAGAATTTATTTTGAATAAAAATAAAGAAGAAAAAGATTTGAATATTTTGGATGCAAAAGAACTTTTAATTTATAATTTAATAAATGAAGAATCAAAATCTCAAAATAAAATTTCTACTATAACAGGTTTTTCAATCATAGAAACAAATACAATTTTAACTGCATTGGAGCTTAAAGGATTTATAAAGGAGCTTAATGGAGGAATTTTTGTAGTTGATTAGTTTTAAGAGATGATGTTCATCTTTTTTTGATGAGGTAATTATGAATATAGATAGAGAATATGCTATGACTTTATTGAATGAAGCCAATAAATTAAATTGTGGTAGGTGGTTTGAACATTCTTTAAATGTTGCAAAATGTGCGGAGATTATCGCAAAAAATACTGAATATTTAGATTCTGAAAAAGCATTTGTACTGGGATTGTTACATGATATTGGTAGAAGATTCGGATTTTCACATATAAAACATGTATATGACGGAATGATTTTTTTGGATGAAAAAAATTTTTATGAAGGTGCAAGAATTTGTTTAACACATTCATTTCCTATTCAAACTATATATTGCTATAATGGAAAATTAGATTTACCCAAAGAAAAGTTGGATTTTCTTGAAAACAAATTGAAAGAAATTATTTATGATGATTATGATAGATTGATTCAACTCTGTGATGCTTTAGGAGCTGCTGAAGGATTTGTAAGATTGGAAATTAGGCTGTTTGATGTTGCAATCAGAAATGGAATAAACGAGTATACTATTGAAAAATGGAAAAAGTTTTTAGAACTAAAAAGATATTTTGATGAAAAATGTAATATTGATATATACAAACTTTTAAATATAGAATAGGTGAATTATGAATTATATAGTTTTTAACAGTCCAATTGGAGAAATAAAAGTTGTTGAAGATCAGGAGAAAATAATTGAGATAAAATTTGTAAAAGATGAAAAAGTTATTAATCCTGAAACTGAAATTTTAAAATTGGCAAAAAAAGAATTGGAAGAATATTTTTGTGGGAAAAGAAAAAACTTTACATTCTCATTTAAAGTGGATGGAAGCGAGTTTGCATTAAAGGTATATAAGGCTTTAACGGAAATTCCTTATGGAGAAACTTGTAGTTATAAAGATATTGCAAGAAAAATTGGAAATGAAAATTCGCAAAGAGCAGTAGGCGGAGCGAATAATAGAAATAAATTACCAATTTTGATTCCATGCCATAGAGTTATAGGAAGCGATGGAAAACTTGTTGGATATGCAGATGGAATTGAAATAAAACAAAAACTTTTGGAGTTGGAAAGAAAAAATTTAAGATAATAAGGAAAATAAAGAGTTTACAAAAAGTTACAAATATTTTTTTATATTGTATAATGAATTTAGTAAAAAAGATAAAGTAAAAAAATATAAATGATGAATAATACAAATAATATAAATTTCTTCAAAACTGAAAGGAGCGAATTATGAATTTTAAAAAATTGAATATTATTGCTGGTATTGTAATTAATATTTTATTAGCAGTTTTCTTTATATTAAGTATTTCTGGGAAAATTGGTTATGATGAAGGAAGAAGCTTATTGTATGCATTGTTATTATTAAATATTTTTACATTTGGACTTAATATTTTTCTAAATAAAGACGATAATAATAAAATTTCTAACAAAAAAATATTATTACTTCTATTAGTAACAATAATATTATCCATTTTAGCAATTGTGGTATTATTTACTAATAAATAAAAAAACAAAGCAGTATTGGAGTTAGTCTAAAACTTTTAAACTGCTTTTTTATTGTAAAAAATTAATTAAAAAATAAGAAAAAAACATAAAAAACGAAAATATTTTAAAAAATAGCAAAAAAAGTGAAAAAAAATTACAATAAAGTGTTGACAAATTAAATTTAATGGGGTATAATATAGATAACAAACAAGATAACGCGTTAAATAGTTTGAAGACTGGAGGTAAGACCAATGAAAATTTTAAAAACAATTTCATCAGAGTTGCTGAATCATTGGTTTTTAGTAAAAACTTACGATGCCAGCAACTTGAACAGCAGATAATATATTTTGTGAATTAGAAGGTTGGAAAATAGTATAATTAACTCAAAAAACTAATCTAAATTTTTAACAAAATCGAAGTGTTGTGTTGTATGATAAAAAATTTTGGTATTAAAGTTAAATATGAGAATATTAAGATATTTGAGTGTTAATATTAAATATAAGGGAAGCAAAAGATTCTAGTATTTTATAGAAGAGATATGAGGATGTTAAGATGTTTGAGTATTTAAAAATTATATCAGTTTGGTGTTGTATATACTAATACGGTGATTAAAGAATAGTAAAACTAAATTATACTAAAGATACAATGTGAAGTAATATATAGACACAAAAGATATTACAAGCAATGTGGTTGTAGATTTATCATAAGGTTGTATGTGTAGAATAAGAAAAGAGGGTTGTTGATAGAATAGATATATCGGTGATTAGCTAGATTATGCTAAAGTATTATTTTTGATAGATTTACAAAAACTAAAATTGAAGTTCAAGTGTAAAGAAATTTGGATTTCGTTAAAACTAAAATTAAATATTTAGATATAAAAAGTGCATCATTTTATAATTTGATGCACTTTTATTGTAAAATTAATTTATCTATTAATTGCTTTTTGTTTTAATTCTCTTAAAAATGTTACTGTGTTTCTATCTAATTCTTTTGCGTAGTCAAATCTTAAGTTAAGAGCTATTTGAAGAGAAAGTCTTCTGAAAAGTCCACAGATGTTAAATAGTGCAGACCAAAGGGATTCTAGTTCTAATTCTGAGTAACAGTGTAGATATTTTTCGAAAATTTCCGTATCAACATAGTTAAAAACTAATTTATTATCTTTTCCAAGATCTATAACATATTTGTTTTCTGATAAAACATAGTGTTTTAAATGTTCATCTAGTAAAGATAAAACTTTTCTATATTCTTCTGATACATTTAAAAATTCTTTTATATATAATTTATTTCCAAATTTTAAGATATTCCAGAAAAATTCACAAGTATTTTCCAAAAATGCTTCTTCTGTTAGTTTATGTGTTTTTCTTTCAATATATACACTGGCTTTTTTAGTCTCATCTTTATTAAGTACACAAATATATTTTTCTTCTAATTCTCCTAAAGAGTCCATTGAATCTTTTGAAACTATTCTAAAAAGTCCTTGAGTGAAATTTTCATAAATTATTTTATATTCAATTACATTTTCATTTTCAGTATTTTCAAACATTGTTAATATATCGCCAAAATCGCCAATATATTCAAAGGAGTCATCATCAAATGATAAATCTTTTACTAAAAATAGAACATTAAAAAATCCTACATCACTGGACATACTTTGTGATTCAAGTTGTTCAATAAAGAGCTTTTCAACTCTGCTATCTTTCATTGCTATTTTTTTTGCTATCTCTTTAAGTTCATTATATGTTAAAATATTATTCAAAACAAATTCCTCCTAAATTTCTTGTACTCTAAATCCTCTACCTTTAACTTCATACGCTTCAGATATTATTAAAAATGAAGCCGGATCAACTTCACTTAATATTCTTTTTATAGTCACTACTTGTCTTGTACTTACAATACAATATACGACATTTTGTTGTTTATGAGTGAATGCACCCTCTCCGTGAAGAAGAGTAACACCTCTATGCAAATCTGATAAAATTCTGTCTGTAACTTCTCTTTGTCTAGATGTTATAATCATAATTTGTTTTGTATCTCCAAAACCCATTTGGATTTTATCAAGCATTTTGTAAGCTACATACATTGCAACAATAGTTAGAAGTCCTCTTTCAAGACTAAATATGTAAGAGGCAACTCCTATTATGATTGCATTTATAGCCAGGAGAGATGAGCCGATGTTTACATTAAGTTTTGTTTTAAAAATAGTTGCTAAAATATCAAGTCCACCTTGACAAGCGCCATTTTTGAATAAAATTCCCATTCCAAGACCATTTATGAAACCACCAAAAATTGCATATAACATATTGTTATCAAGTTTTAAGTCGATCGGAACATGACGCATAGCAATTAATATAAATGAATAGATGAATGTGGATAAAAATGCGTAAGTCATAAACTTTTTATTCAAAAAAAATGCACCGACAATCATCATTGGCAAATTCAATACAAAAACCGATACTCCCGTAGGAAGACCTGTTAAGTACTCAATCATAAGTCCAATACCACCTAGTCCACCTGAAAGAAGTCCAGCAGGTACTAAAAATTTGACAACTGCAAATGAGCAAACTAAATCACCTAATAGGATATAAAAAATAGTTCTTAAAAAATATTTTTTATCTCCAAAGAATTCTTCTAACATAACACACCTCTGCTAATTTCTCTAATAAAATATAACAACATAATTATATCATAATTTTTATTTATATGATATAATTATACTAATTATATCATATTTTTCTTACAAATATTTAAATTAATGTAATTAAAATTTTAGGAGATGAGTTTATGAGTTTATTTTTATTAATTTTAATATTGACAATTTATATTTTATTACAATTTTCGTGTTTTAAAAAGGAAAGAAAGGCTAGAAAAGTTTTTAGAAATGGAGATTTTCCGCTTGTCTTTGCTCATAGAGGATCAAGTCATTTATTTCCAGAAAATACTGAATTAGCTTTTACAAAATCTTTTGAAATGGGAGTTGATGCTTTTGAAACTGATATTAGACTTACAAAAGATGGCAAAATAGTAACTCAGCATAATGAAGATATTGATGAAACAACAAATGGAACAGGGAATGTTATTGATTATACATATGATGAATTAAAGGAATTTAATTTTGGTTATAAGTTTAAAGATATCAATGGAGATTCTCCTTATGTAGATAATAGAGAATATGGGTTATTTCCAATGGAAGTCTCAGCACTTTTTGAAAAATTTGGAGATAAGGTTGTGTATAGTATTGATGTTAAGGATGAGGGCGAAATTGGTTTAAAGTCTGCAGAACTTTTATACAAATTCGTAAAAGAGTACAATTTAGAAAAAAATGTAATTTTTTCAAGTTTCAGCGAAGATAATCTTAAACATTTAAGAAAAATAAGTCATGGAGAAATAATTATTTCTGGATCTATGAAAAAGACTACTGAAGTCGTTTTGGCCTCATATTTTGGATATGATAGTTTTAAAAAATTTAATACTCATGCAATGATGATTCCGAAATTTGAAAAATTGCCTTTAGATACAAAATATTTAATTTATAAATTCCATAAACATAATATCTCTGTATGTTATTGGACAATTAATACAGAAAAAGATATGAGAAAGCTTATAAATAAAAAAGTTGATGGAATTATTACTGATAGAGTTGATTTGATTTTAAAAATAAAAGAAGAAAAGTCTAATTAAAATATTGACTTTTTCTTAATAATTTAGTATTCTATTATAAATGAATATATATGTTGAAAAGGAAAAGAAACAACGATTTTAAGAGAGATGTTGTGTGGTGAGAAACATCAAGTTGAAGGTGCATCCTTGGAGTATTGTTTGCTACTTTATAGCAATTTAAGTGGATTTTTCAATTAGAGTGGAACCGCGGAATTTTTTCGTCTCTTGTTTTTTCAAGGGACGTTTTGTTTTATATAAAAATTTTTTAAGTGGCGAATACAATGAATAAAAATAGAGAGGTGTAACATGAAGATTTACAACACATTAACAAGAAAAAAAGAAGATTTTAAACCTATACAAGCAGGAAAGGTACTGATTTATGTTTGTGGACCAACTGTTTATAACTATATTCATATTGGAAATTCAAGACCTATGATTGTTTATGATACCCTAAGAAGATATCTTTTATATATTGGTTATGATGTTAAATTTGTTAGTAATTTTACGGATATTGACGATAAAATTATAAATAGAGCAAAAGATGAAAATGTACCTTTTACAGATATTACAAAAAAATACATTGATGCATATCTTGAGGATAGCTATGGATTAAATCTTTTTGAAAGTCATACAATTCATCCAAAAGCTACAGAATGTATTGACGAAATGATTGAATTTGTAAAAGTCCTAGAAGAAAAAGGAATTGCTTATAATGTAGATGGTAATGTTTATTTTGATATTACAAAGGCTAAAGATTATGGAAAACTATCTAAAAAAAATATTGATGATTTAAGAGCTGGGGCAAGAATTGATATTTCTGATGAAAAGAAAAATCCTCTTGATTTTGCACTTTGGAAAAAAAGAAAAGATGAAACAGAACCTGCTTGGGAAAGTCCTTGGGGAATGGGAAGACCTGGTTGGCATCTTGAATGTTCCGTTATGGCAAAAAAATTCTTGGGTGATACAATAGATATTCATGCAGGGGGAGAAGATTTACAATTTCCACATCATGAAAATGAAATTGCTCAGTCAGAATGTTGTAATGGAAAAGTTTTTGCTAATTATTGGATGCATAATGGAATGATTAATATAGATAATGTAAAGATGAGTAAGTCAAAAGGAAATTTCTTTACAATAAAGGATATTCAAAAAGAATATGATTTGGAAGTAATTAGGCTTTGGATTTTATCAACTCATTATAGAAATCCTCTAAATTTCAGTAGAGAAGTTATGGAACAAACTAAAAACGGACTTGAAAGAATGTATAATGGTAAAGAACATTTAGAAAGACTTTTGGAAATTTGTGAGGAAAGAGAAAATGCAGATGTTTCTAAATTACTTGAGTTTAAAAAAGAATTTTTAGACTCTATGGATGACGATTTAAATACTGCTGACGCTATTTCTAAAGTTTATGAACTTATTCGTTATACAAATACATTTGATGAAAATACTGATTTAAAATTAGTAAAAGGAGCTGTTAAGTTGCTTTCCGACTTAACTTCTGTTTTAGGCCTTCTCTATAAGGAAGAAGATGATGATTTAGATGAAAAAGTTGAAAAACTTATTGAAGAAAGAGAAGAAGCTAGAAAGAATAAAGACTTTAAAAGGGCGGATGAAATTCGTGATACTTTAAAAGAAATGAATATAGAATTGAAAGATACTAGAAATGGTGTTATTTGGAAAAGGGTGTAATATGAGCGACTATATATTTGGTAGAAATGCTGTTTTAGAGGCATTAGAAAGTGATAAAAAAGTAGAGAAAATATATATTTTAAAAGGCGATTTAAAAGGTTCAATAAATAAAATAATTGGGAAAGCAAAGGCAAATGGTATATTAATTTCAGAAATTGATAAGCATAAATTAGAAAATATGGCAGATGGAGTTGTTCATCAAGGAGTTTGTGCATTGATTTCAAGTTTTGAATATTCAACTATTGAAAAAATATTACAAAGCGCAAAAAATAAAAATGAAGATTTATTTTTGGTAATTCTTGATGAAATTGAAGATCCACATAATTTTGGGGCGATTATTCGTACTTGTGAAGCGGTTGGTGTTCATGGAATTATAGTTTCAAAAAGAAATCAAGCACCGGTTACTTCAATTGTTCAAAAATCATCTGCCGGAGCAGTAAATCACATAAAAATAGCAAAAGTTGCTAATATTGCAGATACAATTTTAAAATTACAAAAAGAAAATGTATGGGTTTATGGTGCTTGTGGAGAGGCCAAAAAAATTTACACAGACATGGATTTTAAAGGAAATGTTGCAATAGTAATTGGAAATGAAGGTAAGGGAATAGGACAGCTTATAAGAAAGAGATGTGATTTCTTAACTAAACTTCCAATGAAGGGTAAAGTTTCAAGCCTTAACGCATCAAATGCCTGTGCAATTCTAGTTTATGAGGCATTAAGACAGAGAGATGAAAACTAAAAAATTAATAATAATCGATGGTTACAATATTCTAAATGCTTGGGAAAAATACAAACCATTTTTAAATTTGAGTTTTGAAAATGCAAGACAGGAGTTAATTAATGATATGGGTGAATTTTCAAAATTAATTGGAATAGATTTGCTACTTGTCTTTGACGCATATAAAATTAATTTTAAAGGAAGTTCGGAAGTTATAAAAGGAATTGAAGTTATCTACACGAAACAGAATGAAACTGCAGACCAATTTATTGAAAAAAAATTGGATGAAATAGGAAGAAAAATTTCAGTTTCGGTCGGAACGGATGACACTCTTATTCAAAAACTCGTAACACAAAGAGGTGGGATTGTATTAACTTCCAAAGAATTATTGTATCGTTACGAAAATTTAAAAAACAAAAGTAACCGTTATGAAACTAAAAACAGAATTACAAACAAAAGCTATTTCAATTCCTTAGACGAAAAAGCTTTAAATCAATTGGATGAAATAGAAAAAAAATTATTTGGAAAGTAGAAGGGTTATGAATTTAAAATTTGATATTGAAAAAATTAAAAATTACAAATCAAATTCTCAAAAAGCTAGAGTGTTAACCGAAAATTGGGTTAATGAAAATATGTATTGTCCTAGATGTGGGAATTTTAATTTAAATCATTTTGAAAATAATAGACCGGTGGCGGACTTCTTTTGCCCTTCTTGTAAAAACGAATATGAATTAAAAAGTAATACTAAAAATGTAAGTTTAAAAATTAATGATGGTTCTTATGAAACTATGATAAGGAGAATAATAAGTAATAAAAATCCTGATTTTTTGTTTATGAGGTATTCTAATGTAGAATGGAAAGTTAATGATTTAATATTTGTTCCAAAGCATTTTTTTGTACCTGAAATAATAGAAAAGAGAAATCCCTTATCTCAAAGTGCAAAAAGAGCAGGGTGGATAGGTTGTAATATTTTAGTTAATAAAATTCCTATTCAAGGAAAAATATTTATTATTTCGAATGGAGAAATCTGTAATAAGACTGATATTATTAATTATGTAAATATTAGTAATCGACTTATAACTAAAGATATAAAAAGTAGAGGTTGGTTAATGGAAATATTAAATTGTATAAATCTTATTCCAACAGTTGAGTTTAGTTTGGCTGATACGTATAATTTTGAAGATTATTTTCACAAAAAATTTTTAAACAATAATAATGTAAGAGCTAAAATTAGACAACAATTACAAATTTTAAGGGATAGAAAAGTTATAGAATTTATCGGAAGAGGGAA
Organism: Parvimonas sp. M20; assembly: GCF_035282425.1. Taxonomy (NCBI): domain Bacteria; kingdom Bacillati; phylum Bacillota; class Tissierellia; order Tissierellales; family Peptoniphilaceae; genus Parvimonas; species Parvimonas sp. M20. The sequence continues at coordinate 100,254 of NZ_JAYKBQ010000002.1, forward strand.
ATATAGAAAATTATTTTAAAAATAGGAGGGAATATGAGAAAACCTTGGGAAGAATATTTTATGGATTTAGCGAAGATGGTCGCAACAAGAGGAACTTGTGATAGAGCTTATGTTGGTTGTGTTTTAGTTAATAAGGACAATAGAATTGTTTCAACTGGATATAATGGTTCAATTTCAGGAAATCCTCAATGTGATGAAATAGGTCATACAATGAGAGATGGACATTGTATTGCTACAATCCATGCAGAACAAAATGCACTTTTGTATTGTGCAAGAGAAGGGATAAAAGTAAAGGGTTGTACTTGTTATGTAACTCATTTTCCTTGCTTAAATTGTACTAAGGCATTAATTCAAGCTGGAATTTCTAAAATCTACTATGAAAATAGTTATAGAATGGATGAATACGCAATAGAGTTATTGGAAAGAAACAAGATAGAATATATTAAAATTGGAGATTAGATTATAAAAAATTAATTGATTGAACAAAAAAATAGAGTTGGTTTCAACTCTATTTTTTAATTATGAAATAACAAGGTTCACGGATACCCACCCGATGTGAAGCATCGAGGAAGGGTGTAGTTTTTATCCTTGTAATAATTCTTCAATATATTCAAATTGAATATCTTCATCTTTTTTAGCGTAAGCCATATCTCTTTCTTTTGTAACTGCAATATCATCTACAAAAAATGGCCTAATAGTTTCTGTATTATTATCTTCATTAACTATTTTTACTTTTACAATTTCTGATAGAGTATAACTGTCAACTATAATGCCTTTGCCTTCATTTGTTATGACATATGTTCCACAAGGTGGTATTTTTTTTAATTTTTCTTCATAGACATTTTGTTCATATTTCAAACAACACATAAGTCTACCACATGTTCCAGATATTTTGTTTTGATTTAAAGATAAAGATTGATCTCTTGCCATTTTTATAGTTACAGGAGCAAATTCTCCTAAAAATCTCTTACAACAACAAACTTGTCCACAAGAACCGATAGCACCAACTATTTTTGCGTGATCTCTCACTCCAATTTGTCTAAGTTCAATTCTGTTTTTAAATATATATGCAAGGTCTTTAACCAATTCTCTAAAATCAATTCTATTATCAGAAACAAAATAAAAAATTACTTTTTGATTGTCAAAAGTATATTCACAATCAACTAATTTCATATCTAAGCCGTGTTCATTTGCTTTTACTTTGCAAATTTCAATAGCATCTTTAGCTTTTTTCTTATTTTCTTCATGTATATAATCATCCATATTGTCGGCAATTCTCAAAACAGGTTTTAATGAAGAAACGAGCTTTGATTCTTCAACTTCTCTTGGCTCAATGGCTACATTTCCATATTCTATACCACGAGAAGTTTCAACGATTACATTGTCATTTTTATTTATACTAAAGTTGCAGGGATCAAAGTAATAAATTTTTCCGGCTTCTTTGAATCTTATCCCAACTACTTTTTTCATTGTTCCTCCTAAAATTTGTCCATACATATTATATCACAATTTTCTGGTGAATACTAGATATATAAATGCAGTAGATTTAAAGTTGTTTCGATATGAATATGCATAAAAAACTATAAGGGAATAATTACTTTCTAAATTTTTTTGTTTTTTATATAAACGGATGATATTACATTTTATATTTTAACTTAAAGTAAGAATATTTCTATAAACTATTGAAAATTAGCATAATATATGTTAGTATATATGTATAATGTACTATGTTAATTTGCTACTATAAACAAAATATGGAATTTATATTCTTAAATGATTAAATTATAGACATTGAAAAATTTTAAAAATATATTTTTGTTGTATATATATTATTAGGATAATAGATTCTATTATACTTTTATAGTTAAATATGAAAAAGGTGATAAATTATGAAAAAATATAAAATAGGTTTGTATGAAGTAGAAATTGATGAAGAAAAAACTAAAAGTTGGTATGAAACTTATGATGGATGGAACTGTGAGTGTGGAGATTGTCAAAATTATTCAGAGATTGCAAGAAAAAGAGAATTTCCGGATTTTTATAGAGATTTATTGGATATGTTAAATATTCCACTTGAAAAAGCAACTTATGTATGTAAATTGTTTGGAGATAATAATCAACACTATTATGAACTTAGTTATCGTGTTGCAGGAAACATTATTAGTAAAGAAAGTTCTAAGGAAGATTTTGAAGACGTAAGTTGTTATCATGAAAGATACCCTTATGCAGCCTCAGATTTTCCAACTCCACATTTTGACCTACGATTTTATATTTATTTACCTTGGATATTGGAAGAATTACCAAAATAATAACATAAATATTTTAAATAAATTTTAAATTGTTATGATACAGATGTATAAAACCCCTAAATCCTTTGTTAGGATTTAGGGGTTCACATCATTTTTGTCCACTGTTTTTTATGTTAAATATAAAATTATACTGATGCATAGTAGAGTTAAATTATAGTAAATTATTCTCTGTTTTTTAGAACTTCGCTGAAATTCATTTTTGATATTCTATAAAATTGTAATATACTTACAAATAAATAAGTAGCAATAGTTATCACAATTGACATTATTACAATTTTTGGCGAAATATCAAGCTCTAAATATCCTGAAAATTTTAGCATTGAATAATACATTATTTGTTTTACTGTATATATTTCAAGTGGTATTAAAGCTATTAAACTTAATAATACTGTTAGAGTTACTGGTCGAATATAGATTTTTGAAATTTCTCTATTCGTGTAACCGAAAATTTTTAAATATGCAATTTGGATAGTATTTTTATCTGTTATTATTTTCATTAGACTGTAAGTAAAGCCTGCTAAGAATATTGTAGATACAGCTATAAATGCAGATAGCATTGGTCCCATAAGTTTAGACATCTGTTTAGAAACATCTGTAATTGAATTCTCATCTATTGTTGTTGAAACATACTTTTCATCAATATCCAATTTTTCATTACTAAAATATCCATTAAAGAATTCTTTATTTTGCTCTAATTCTTCATTCAAATATTCTTGCTTTATAAAGGCTGAAAGATTAGCAGACTTTTTGTGTATATTAACTATTTTATAAGTCTTTTCTTTATCTGACAATTTCCCTTTAACTGTTATTTCATCTCCAACATACTTTCTAAGTTTCTTTGAAAGATTTTCACTAATAACTATCTCATTTTTGTTTTCGGGTAGTTTGGTGTTTTCAAAGTATTTTGAATTTTCAGCAATTCCTAAAAGAAGTATGTCTTCATCTGATTTTTTGATACTGTGATAAACCCTTGCTGGTGTAGTCGTATATTTTTCTGCTGTTTTATTGCCAATTTCAATAGGAGCCTTTAGCACATATTGATATTTACTAATCAAATTTTCTTTTATATTATTTCCGTAGTTGTCGAATGTAGGTTTTGCAGAAATTCCAAAGATGAATAATATTGAAGTAATAAATATTCCAAGTACTATCGCTACATAATCACCTTTGTTGGATTTTATAATTGATTTTCTAAATGAACCTAAAAAGTTTTTGTTGACTTTTAATTCATTTTCATGCTTTGATTTTCTTTTATTTTTATAATGTTTTAAATTTTTTCTTAAAAAATCTAAAGGTGTGAAGTTTAATTTTCTATAAATATAAATATAATTAAAAATTAAAATTATTGAAATAGGGATTATAGTTGTAATTATTAATGCTTCCAAGTTGAAACTAGGAGTGAAGTTCTGCATATTAAATGATTTGTAGTAAACAGATTTAAAAGAATTTGTAAAAACTGTGTACCCAAAAATATTTCCTAAAACAGCAGCTAAAAATGTAATTATAACAGAGTTTGCTATATAATTTATAACTAGCTCTGATTTTTTATATCCATTCGCAAGAAGTATTCCAATTATTTCAGATTCTTCTTGTATTTTACTCACAATAGAAAGTGCAAATATGAATCCTATTAGCGTTACCATTAGACAAAGCATAACAATGACCATAGGCCTATCTCCACCCATATCGTCAATCAAATAACTTATAGCATTATTATCTTTTTTTGGAAGTTGTTCTAAAACTGTTTTTGATATATTCGCAGAATTTACAACTTCTTTATTTTTTTCTTTCGTTTCTTTTTCACTTAGGTTTCTATCGTTAAATCTATATGAAACTTGATATTTTAACTTGCTTTCGTTAAAAATATCTTTGTCTTTATCAGATACTAATCCTACTCCAAAATCTATTGCATTAAATATTAAATCTGTAGATTTTTGAAAAGATGAATTATAATCTGGAGTTGCTATTAAACCAACTATTTTAAAGCTTCTTTCTTTATTATCTTTAAAAAATTCTTTTTTAAAAGTAATAGTGTCACCGACTTTTAAATCATTGTTTTCAGCAAATAGTCTATTTATAGCTATTTCGTTTTTGTTTTTTGCAAGATTACCTTCATTGATAACAGGAAGATTTATATTTTTTCTATTTGTATAAAGTCTAATTGTTTTTTCATCTTTATCATCTTTAATTTTATTTATTTTTGCATCAACATAAGGAGCTTTTTCGACTTTAACATTAGTTTTTTCAATGGATTTTAATATTTCATCTGTAGGGTCAAATGCGAATAATATTTTTCCATCTTCAACAACTCCAGTTGACATAAGTTCATAATATAAAGTCTTGATACTTCCTGATGAAACTAACATGCCTGAAGTTGTGGAAATCATAAAAAACAGAAGTATAAAGAGAAATAAATTTTTTGACCATTGGGCTTTTAATCCTCTAAGAATTCTTTTATTTAAATTTCTCATGTTACCACTCCAATTCTTGTGCATCCATTACCTTGTCATTTTCAATTTCTTGACATATAATTCCATCTTTTAGCCTTATTGTAATATTAGACATCTTCGTGATTTCTTCATTATGAGTTGCAAGGATAATTGTAGTTTTATATTCATTATTTATTCTTTGAAGTAGAGATAAAATATCCTTTGAAGTTTTATAATCTAAAGCACCCGTAGGCTCATCACAAAGTAAAATTTCAGGTTTTTTTATTAAAGCACGGCCTATTGCACATCTTTGTTGTTGTCCACCTGATAATTGTCTTGGATATTTATTTTTATGTTCCCATAAACCTAAATCTTTTATTAATTTTTCAATATCCATAGGGTCGTTATGTATAAAAGAACCTACTTGAATATTTTCTGTTACAGTTAAATCTGGAATCAGATTATAAAATTGAAAAATAAAGCCTAAATATTTTCTTCTAAAATTTGAAAGGGCATTTTGTTTTAAACTTGAAATCTCATATTCATTTATCACTATAGAACCACTGTCGATTTTTTCAAGTCCGCCAATAGCATTAAGTAATGTTGATTTTCCTGAACCAGATGGTCCTAATAGAGTACAAAGTGCACCTTTTTCTAAAGAAAAATTTATATCTTTTAAAACGGAAATTTTATTTTCATTTGCTCCATAAGATTTGTTTAAATTTTTTACAACTAAAAACATAAATACCTCCATAAAAATTTATTTAACTATAAACAAATTATAGCACTTTCGATATTTATTATCAACAATAAAATTTTATAACAGAAAGTATTTTTTTATTTGATTATTAAAGAAATTTTTGCGGTATATTAGTTATGTTATAGATGAAAAATATAGTATAATATTATATAGATTATTTTAAATAAAAATATTTGATTAATAAATAAATGGGGAGTACATTATGGAGTTTGTTTTAAATTCAAAATTTAAGCCTACAGGAGATCAACCCGAAGCTATTGAAAAAATATCGGATTCAATTAAAAAAGGTAATAAAGAAATAATTTTAAAGGGTGTTACAGGAAGTGGAAAGACCTTTACAATGGCAAATATTATTGAAAAAGTTCAAAAACCAACACTTGTAATTGCGCATAATAAGACTTTGGCTTATCAGCTTGCTAGTGAATTTAAGGAATTTTTTCCTAATAACGCTGTTGAGTTTTTTGTGTCCTATTATGATTATTATCAACCTGAAGCCTATGTTCCACAATCCGATACTTATATAGAAAAAGACAGCTCAATAAATGATGAGATAGATAAACTTAGACACTCCGCTACAATGTCTCTTTTTGAAAGAAGAGATGTAATTATTGTTGCTTCCGTTTCTTGTATTTATGGTTTAGGTGATCCAATAGACTATGAAAATTTAGTTGTTTCATTAAGACCAGGAATGATAAAAGATAGAGATGAAGTTATAAGAAAACTTGTAGATATTCAATATGTAAGAAATGATATTAATTTTATTCGTGGTACTTTTCGTGTAAGGGGAGACAGTTTAGAAATATTTCCGGTTTCCTCATCTGAAAATAGTATTAGAGTAGAATTTTTTGGAGATGAGATAGATAAAATTTCAGAAATTGATGCCTTAACAGGAAATGTAATAGGAACTCGTGAGCATGTTGCAATTTATCCTGCTTCTCACTTCGCTACTAGTTCTGAAAAAATCGAAAGAGCAATCGGTACAATTTCAAAAGAATTGGAAGAAAGACTTTTAGTTTTAAATCAAGAAAATAAATTAGTTGAAGCTCAAAGGCTTGAACAGAGAACAAAATATGATTTGGAAATGTTACAAGAAATTGGATTTTGTAGTGGAGTAGAAAATTATTCTGCTCATTTAAGTGGTAGAGAAAGAGGTTCAAGACCTTATACTTTGATTGATTATTTTCCTGATGACTTTTTGATTATTGTAGATGAAAGTCATGTTACTGTTCCACAAATTGGAGCAATGTATGAAGGGGATAGAAGTAGAAAACAAAATTTGGTTGATTATGGATTTAGATTGCCTTCTGCTTTGGATAACAGACCATTAAAATTTACAGAATTTGAAAGTATGGTAAATCAAATCTTATATGTATCTGCAACTCCTGGCAAGTACGAAAAAAGCCATAATTTAGAAGAAGTTGAACAAATTATAAGACCTACAGGACTTTTGGATCCTTTAATTGAAGTTAGAAAAACAGAAGGACAAATTGATGATATAATTGGGGAAGTGAATTCAGTTATTAAAAAAGGTGAACGTGTTTTAATTACAACTTTGACTAAAAAAATGGCTGAAAATTTAACGGATTATTTAAAAAATGTAGGAATAAAAACAACTTATTTGCATAGCGATATTGATACGATTGAACGTATGGAAATAATTAGAGATTTGCGTGTTGGAAAGTTTGACGTTTTGGTTGGAATAAATTTATTAAGAGAAGGACTTGACTTGCCAGAGGTAAGTATGGTTATAATTATGGATGCAGATAAGGAAGGTTTTTTACGTTCTGAAACTTCTATGATACAAACAATTGGACGTGCTGCAAGAAATGTAAACGGAAGAGTTATTATGTATGCAGATAGAATAACAAAGTCAATGGATGTGGCAATTAAGGAAACAAATAGAAGGCGTGAAATTCAAAATAAATACAATATAGAGCATAATATTACACCAAAGAGTGTTAAGAAAGATATTAGAGAGATTATTCAAGCTACAAAGGTTGCTGAGGATAATGTGGATTATAAAACAGAAGATGTTGAAATTACAGATTATGAAAGTTTCATTGAAGATTTGAAAAATGAAATGTTATCCGCTGCTGATTCTTTAGATTTTGAAAGAGCAGCATCAATAAGAGATGAAATAAAGAGATTAAAAGAAATGTGGGGATTAGATGTCTAAAAATACGATTAGAATTAAAGGGGCAAAAGTAAATAATTTAAAAAATATAGATTTGGAAATTCCAAGAGATAAAATGGTTGTTTTTACAGGACTTAGTGGAAGCGGAAAATCATCTTTGGCTTTTGATACAATTTATGCCGAAGGGCAAAGAAGATATGTTGAAAGCTTATCAAGTTATGCAAGACAATTTTTAGGTCAAATGGATAAACCTGATGTTGAATATATTGATGGACTAAGTCCGTCAATTTCTATTGATCAAAAAACTACAAATAGAAATCCAAGATCTACTGTAGGAACTGTTACTGAAATTTATGATTATTTAAGATTGCTTTTTGCAAAAATTGGAATTCCAAAATGTCCAATATGTGGAACTGAAATAAAAAGTCAAAGTATCGATCAAATGGTTGATAGAGTTATGAAACTTGAAGAGAGAAGTAAGATATTTGTGTTAGCTCCTGTAATTCGTGGAAAAAAGGGAGAACATAAAAAACTTTTAGAAAATATAAAAATTCAAGGTTTTGTTCGTGCGATTATTGATGATAAAGAATATGAACTTACTGAAGAAATTGAATTAGATAAAAATAAAAAACATAATATTGATATCGTAGTTGATAGACTTGTTGTAAAAGAAGGAATTGAGTCAAGACTTACAGAGAGTTTGGAAACAGCTTTCAAATTTAGTGACAGTATTGTTAAGGTTAAAGTGGTCGATGGAGAAGAAATTTTATTTTCTGAAAAAATGTCCTGTCCTAACGGGCATATTTCATTTGATGAAATTGAACCTAGAACTTTTTCTTTTAACAGTCCTTTTGGAATGTGTCATGATTGTAATGGACTTGGAAGCCATAAAATTATAGATCCGGATTTGGTAATTCCTGATAAAAATAAATCACTTTTAGAGGGAGCAATTGAATGTTACAATATGACTACTGGGGAAGATGGATACTATTACAAAATATTTCACGAAATCATAAAATATAACGGTTTTGATGAAAATACTCCTTTTAAAGATTTAAGTAAAGAAACTATAGATGAACTTCTTTATGGGACAGGATCAAGAAATATAAAATTTAGGTTTGAAAGCAAATTTACAAATGAAAATAAAACTTTTAATAAACCATTTGAAGGAATAGTAAAGAATTTGGAAAGAAGATATTCTTCTTCTCCAATGTCTTCTATGAGAGAAAAAATTGAAACAGTGATGTCTGAAATGGAATGTGAAACTTGTAAAGGAAAAAGACTTAATGAAAAAGCTCTTTCAATTTTTATAAGAGATAAAAATATTTCAGATGTTACTGCAATGTCTGTTCAAAAATTAAATGAATGGTTTAATGATTTAGAATTAACAGAAACTGAAAGTATTATTGGTGAAAGAATTTTAAAGGAAATTAGAGAAAGACTTAAATTTTTAAAAGATGTAGGTCTTGAATATTTAACTTTGGCAAGAAGTGCAGGAACTCTTTCAGGAGGGGAAAGTCAAAGAATTAGACTTGCAACTCAAATTGGTTCTGGGCTTGTTGGAGTTGTTTATGTTTTAGATGAACCAAGTATCGGTTTACATCAAAGAGATAATGAAAAACTTTTAAATGCTTTAAGAAATTTAACAAATCTTGGAAATACTTTGATTGTAGTAGAACATGATGAAGATACAATTCGTTGTGCTGACCATATTGTAGATATTGGACCAAGAGCAGGCATTCATGGTGGAGAGGTTGTTGCACAGGGAACTATTAAAGATATTATGAAGAGTAAAAAATCTATTACAGGTGCATATCTTTCAGGAAAAAGTAAAATAGAAGTTCCTAAACAAAGAAGAAAATACACAGATACAATTAAAGTTTTTGGAGCAAGAGAAAATAATTTAAAAAATATTGATGTTGAATTTCCTATCGGTGTTTTTACTTGTGTAACTGGTGTTTCCGGAAGTGGAAAGAGCAGTTTGGTAAATTCAATTTTAAATAAAGAATTGTCAAACAAATTAAATAGGAGCAAACAAAAAACAGGAAAATTTGATAGGATTGAGGGCTATGAAAAGCTTGATAAAGTTATTGAAATTGACCAAAGTCCAATAGGTAGAACTCCGCGTTCAAATCCTGCAACTTATACTAAACTTTTTGATAATATAAGAGATGTCTTTGCTATGACTACAAAGGCAAAAATGAAAGGATATAGCAAAGGTAGATTTAGTTTTAATGTTCATGGTGGCCGTTGTGAAGCTTGTAAAGGAGATGGAACAATAAAGGTTGAAATGCACTTTTTACCTGATGTATATGTTCCTTGTGAAGTTTGTGGTGGTAAAAGATACAATAGAGAAACTTTGGAAGTAACTTATAATGGGAAAAATATTTCAGATGTTTTGGAAATGACTGTTGAAGATGGACTTAAATTTTTTGAAAATCATCCTTCAATAAAAAGAAAATTACAAACTTTATATGATGTAGGATTGGATTATATTAAGATTGGTCAAAGCTCAACAGAGCTTTCAGGTGGAGAGGCTCAAAGAGTTAAACTTGCATCTGAACTTGCTAAACGTGGAACGGGACAAACTGTTTATATTTTGGATGAACCAACTACAGGATTACACATTGATGATATAAAAAAATTGATTGAAGTTTTAAATACCTTAGTTGAACAAGGAAATACTGTTATTGTTATAGAACATAATTTAGATATGATAAAAATTGCAGATCATATAATTGATTTAGGTGTTGAAGGTGGCGACGGTGGAGGAACCATTGTAGTAACAGGCACACCTGAGGAAGTTGCAAAATGTGAGAAATCATATACAGGACAATTTTTAAGGAAAATATTAGGAGAGCAAAATGGATAGATATATTTTAATTTTAACAGATACCTTTGAAGAAGTTGAAGCACTTACTCAAGTTGATTATCTTAGAAGAGCTGACATTAAAGTCGATATGATTTCAATTACAGGAAAACTTCAAGTTACAAGTAATAGAGGAATAACTGTTTTAGCAGATGATTTGTTTGAAAATATAAATTTAAAAGAATATGCAGGAATTATTATTCCAGGTGGACTTCCTGCTGCTTTTGATATCAGAGATGATAAAAGAGTTTTAGAAATAATAAAGAAATTTGACGAAGAGGGCAAGTTGATTTCTGCGATTTGTGCAGGACCTTCAGTTCTTGCAAAAGCAGGTGTTTTATCCGGAAGAAATGCAGTTATTTATCCGGGAATGGAAGATGAGTTGCTTGATGCAAATGTTAAAGAAGATGCAATTTGTATTGATGACAATATAATTACAGCAAGAGGAGCAGGACTTGCAGGAGAACTTGCTTATACATTGATTAGAAAAATAAAAGGGAAAGTTCAAGAAAAACAAGTTCGTTTTATGTCTGTTGATTATTTGTTGAGGGATTTTATTCTAAAGGAAGAAAAGAATGGGAAATAAAAAAATAGAATTTAACTCTTTGAAAATTGAAGAGCTTGAAGATTTATTTTTAAGTTTGAGAGAAAAGAAGTTTAGGGCTGAGCAATTTTTTAGATTTATGCATCAAAAGAAAAACTTTGAAATAGAAAATTGCAAACAACTGCCTAAAGTTTTAATTGAAAAACTAAAGGAAATAGGATATATAAATACTTCTACAATTTATACAAAATATGAATCAAAGCTAGATAATACAAAAAAATATTTGATTAAATTATATGATAATAGAATAATTGAAACTGTATTTATGGACTATGGAAGTTATTGTACAGTTTGTATTTCAAGTCAAGTAGGTTGTAGAATGGGTTGTACTTTTTGTGCTTCAACAAAAGAAAATTTTAAAAGAAATTTAACTTCTGGTGAAATGTTAAATCAAATTTATCTAATAGAGAATGATTTGAATTTAACTATAAATAATGTTGTTATTATGGGTATTGGAGAACCACTTGATAATTATAATAATGTAATAGGATTTTTGAAAATTATAAATTCTGAAAAAGGTAAAAATTTGAGCTTAAGAAATATTACAATTTCAACATGTGGGCTTGTCCATAATATTTATAAATTAGCTGATGAAAAATTACCTGTAACACTTACAATTTCGCTACATAATCCGTTCCAAAAGGAAAGAAGAGAGATAATGCCTATTTCCGACAATTTTTCAATTGATGAAATATTAAAGGCTTGTAAATATTATTTTGATAAAACTTCAAGAAGAGTGAGTTTTGAATATACAATAATCAAAGGACAAAACGATTCAAGAGAACATGCATTAGAGCTTAAAAATATTCTAAAGGGCTTAAATTGCCATATTAATATAATTCCTTTAAATTCAATAAAAGAGTTTGATGGAGTTGCACCAAGTACAAAGTATATTTACTCTTTTAAGTCAATGCTTGAAAATTATGGAATAAATGCCACGATAAGAAAGAAACAGGGTGATGATATAAACGGAGCTTGTGGGCAACTTAGACAAGGTGTATTAGAAGAGGAGAATTAACTGACTGTGAAGTCAGTTTTTTATTGTAAAACAACAAGGTTCTCTGGACCCCACCCGATGCGAAGCATCGTGGAAGGGTTGGGTTCTTATTAAAAAAATTTCTAATAAAATATTTAGAACAATCAATATTCATTATTAAAAGTTTTTATAATTTGATAATTTTATTATTTGTAAATTTCAATATTTACTAAAATTAATTATATAAAAAATTTATATATATGTATTTTATATAATAAGTAATATTTATTGATAAACGCTTATAAATATTGAAATTTCAATAAATTATAAAATAAGAAAAAATTATTTAGACTATCAAATCAAATTTTTAAAAATGATTATTATTATGCTATAATGGGCAAACATTTAATAATCTTTAATGATTATAAAGATTGTTTATATTTTAAAATTGGAGGTTAGTATGAGTAAGTTTTATGAAGATGCATTATTATTTGCTAAGGAACATATTTTGCCTTATGCAAAAGAGATTGATGAAAAGATGGAATTTCCTGTTGAATCTTTTAAAGAAATGGGAAAAGCTGGATATTTCAAATTGATGATTCCTACTGAACTTGGGGGATTAGGGAAAGGAATGACAGAGCATTCTGAAGCATGTATGGCTTTTGCTAAAAGTAGTGCAACAGCTGGACTTTGTTATATGATGCATAATGTTTGTTTAAGTATTGTTTTGAAATATGCTAGCGATGAGCTAAAAAGCAAAATTGTTAAAGATGTTGTTGAAAATAATAAGTTTTTAGGATTTGCTTATTCAGAGTTTGGATCAGGGACAAATTTTTATCGACCTGATATTAAAGCTGAGTTTAATGATAAAGAAGTAATTTTAAATGGAACAAAGAGTATGGTTACATCTGCTGGACAAGCTTCTTATTATCTATTGCTTTCTTCTTCAGAATCAGGTGAAGGAATTGATAACTGGATTGTTCCTATTGAAACTGAAGGTGTTGAATTTAAGCAAAGCGAATGGCAAGGTTTAGGAATGAGAGGAAATGTTTCTTGTCCTATGGAATTTGTAGATGCTCATTTGTCGAAATCATATAGAATAGGTAAAATTGGAGATGCTATGACTCATATTTTTGAAGTTGTTGCACCTTTCTTTATTACAGGTTTAGCTTCAGTTTATACAGGTGTTTGTGAAGCTGTTCTTTCAGAAGCGTTAAGTCATGCAACAAATAGGAAACATACTTTTGGTTCTAAACTTGCAGAATATGAAACTGTACAAGCACATATTTCAAGAATATATTCTCAAACTAATGCTGCAATCTTAGGAACAAAAGAAGCAGCCAGAGCTGCTGATGCTGGAGAAAGTGATGCTATAGTGAAAATTATATCAGCTAGAATTTTTGCGTCAGAGGCTGCTATTGAAGTTGCAAGATTAGGAATGAGAGTTGGAGGTGGAAAAGCTTATAATAAAATGGGAATAATGGAAAGACTTTTAAGAGATTCTTATGCCGGACAAATTATGGCACCAAGTGTTGATGTTTTAATTCTTTGGTTGGGAAGAGCTCTTTTGGGACTACCTTTAATCTAAATTTCAATTTTTTAATAAATAGGCTTTTTTGCTTAAATTTATCTTAAATATTTACAAAATAGGAGGAACATATATGAATAAATTAAAAGTTGGAGCAGTAGTTTATGCACCTAGAGTTACTGTTATTTGGGGGATAATTGCCGATTTCTTCAAAGAAGAAGGTTTTGAAATTGAACCGATTTACTACAAAGACTATAGATCACAAGTTGACGGACTTATGAAAGGAGAAATTGATGTTGCTTGGAATTCTCCTCTTGCGTGGTTAGATGCTAATTTAAGAACTAATGGGAAAGCACTAAATGGTTCTATGAGAGATACAGATAATGATCGTTCAACTTATTTGGTTGTAAAAAAATCTTCAAATATAAAATCTATAGAAGATTTAAAGGGAAAAATGATAGGCTTTGGTGCTATTGATTCTCCTCAAGCCAGACTTATACCTATATATAATTTATATCAACATGGTCTTGAATTTAATAAAGATTATGTTGAAAAAAGATTTGATATAGGAATTGGACTTCATGGAGATCATGTCGGTGGAGAATTGGATTCAGCAAAAGCTATGCTTAATGGCGAAGTTGATGCTACTTGGATGTTGGATTTGAATTATGATGCATGGATACAAGACGGAACTATTGATAAAAATCAAGTTGATATAATTTATAAAACTCCGTTTTTTGATCATTGCATTTTTTCAGGAAGACCTGATCTTAAAGTTGAAAAATTTGAAATGTTTGCAAAAATTTTACACAAAATGGATTACAACAACCCTGAACATAAAGAAATGATGGATATGGAAGGGCTAAAAAAGTGGGTTATTGGTCGAACAACAGGATTTGAGCAAATAAAAAATGCAAATGAATATATTAATTTTTTAGAAACTTTTTATAAGTAGGTATGAGATGAAAAAAACTTTTAAACCATTTACAACTTCTCTTATAGGAAGTCTGCCAAGAAGTAAAGAGATAATGGCTTTGAAGAGAAGATTAAAATCTGATGTAGATTTCAAAAAGGAATATGATGAATTAATAAAAATCGAAACGGAAAAATTGGTTAAACTTCAAGAAAAATATTCAATAGATATAATAACTAATGGAGAATTGGCAAGAGATAATTATGTTTCTTTTGTAGCAGATAGGATAGATGGAGTTGTTATGATGAATATGGGTGATATGCTTGAATATATAGACGATAAACAGGCGTTCGAACAAATCTTGGAAACACTTGATGTTCCATCTGTTAGTATAAAAAATGCTATTTGTAATGGCGTTTTAAAATATAATAAAAGTTTAGTTTCTGATGAGATAAAATTTTTGAAAAAAATTACAACTTCTTCTGTAAAAGCAACACTTCCGGGTCCCTATCTTATGACAAGATCTATGTGGCTTCCTGCTCTTAGTAAAAAATTTTATAATAGCAAAGAAGAATTAGGTAAAGATGTAGTAAAAATTTTAAAACAAGAGATAGATAACTTAATAGAAGCTGGTGTTGATATAATCCAGTTCGATGAGCCTGTACTTACAGAAGTTGTTTTTTCTGAAGGAAAAACAAGATCTTTTATGTGTGCTGCTCTTTCTGAAAGAAAGGATCCTACAGAAGAGTTGATATTTGCAACGAATTTGATAAAATGTGTTATGGATTATATGAAAGATAAACCTATACTTAGTTCACTTCATGTTTGTAGAGGAAACTGGAGTAAGGATGAGAGTATTTTGCTTGAAGGACCATATACACCTCTTGTTCCTCTTTTTGAAGAAACATCTCCAAATATTTTGGCACTTGAATTTTCGACTCCTCGTGCAGGAGAACTTGATTCTTTATTATCAAGTGAAAAAATTAAAGAAAATTCAATTCTTGCACTTGGAGTTATAAATCCTAGGACAGACGTTATTGAAACAGCACAATCAATAATTGATAGAGCTAGAGAAGCATTAAAATTTATCTCTAAGGAAAAACTTTGGTTAAATCCCGATTGTGGCTTTGCTACTTTTTCAAATAGACCTGTAAGTACATTTGAAATAATTGAAAAGAAGTTGGAACAATTACAAATAGCTAAAAATGCTTTAAGGGAAATGTATGAGTAGTTTATATGAATCATATAATTATGATGCTTCTTACAGGGCTATTTTAAGTTATAACGATGTTGTAAAAGTTTTTACAGAAAAAGATTTTATTGAAGTGAATTCTCAGATAAGTTTTGATGTAGAAGATAGTAATAAAACTTCTTTTAATTATTTTGCAAGCTCAATTATTTCGGGGATAATTCATAATTTAATTTTTGTTTCAAAAAAACTTAATATAAAATTAGAGGATATTGAGGGAAAAATTAAAATAAAATTAAAAAATCCACTGACAATATTAGCTGTTAAAGGCTATTCAGAGGAAGCTAAAATTGATAGTTGTGATATCATAGTATATTTATTTTCAGATCTTGAAGATGATGAGTTAGTTGATTTTTGTAAGAAATCTTTGAATAGTTGTTTTATTTATAATACACTCAAGGATGTAATGAATATTAATATAAGATTTATTCCAATTTTATAAAAATATTAATAATAGACTTCAAATTTTTAATAAAAAGATTAATTATTTGAAGTCTTTTTTTGATAGATGTTTTTAACAATATTAAAATTTATTAATATAGATTTTTTTATGAATTTTATTATATTTTATGTAAAAAATTACATACTAAATTAATTTAACAATTATGAAAAACGTTTTTAAAAATTTTTGATAAAACTATTGAATTGTTTAAACAATAATGGTAAAATATATATGTAGTTTAAATATGAGAAACTTAGGAGGCTTATTATGATTGAAAAAAACGTTATAATAAAAAATGAAACAGGATTACATGCAAGACCTGCTGCATCTTTAGTTCAATTTGTTAAGAAATTTGATGAGAGTATTGAAATTATTTTAGATAACAAGGTTGCAGATGCGAAAAGTATTTTTAATGTTATGAGTTTAGGTATTTCTAAGGGAATGGAAATAACATTGAGAGTTGATGGGGAAAATGAAGAGAAAACTTTAGGAGAAGTTGTAAACTTCATAGAAAATTTAGCTGATTAATTTTAAGGATAGCTTCTCAAAAGAGAAGCTTTTTTGGTGGAGTATTATGAGAATATATGATGGATTTTCCGTTTCTGACGGAATAGCATATGGCAAAGCTGTTACATTATTTTATGAAAAGATTTCTATTCAAGATAAAATTCTTGATAATGAAAAAGAAAAAGAACTTTTAAGATTTGAAAGTTTATTATCAGGTTTTTTAGAATCGGATAGAATAATGGACGAGGATGAAAAACTAGAAAATTTATTAAATGTTCATATTGAATTGATAGATGATCCATTCTTAAAAGATACGGTAAAAAATAAAATATTGACTGAAAATAAATCTTTAGAAAAATCAATAGAAGAGACATTCAGTCATATTTGTTATGAATTAAATAGTCTTGATTCTGACTATATGAGAGACAGAATTTATGATTATATTTCGATTCAAGAAGAATTTATTAGGACTTTAACATCAGTTGAGGAAATTAAAATTTATGAAAATAAATTTATTCTTTTTACTGAAAATTTATCTCCAAAACTAATTGATAAGTATAAAGATCAATTAATAGGAATAGTTTCAAAAAATGGTGGAAAAACCTCACATGCTTCTTTGTATGCTAAAAATTTACAAATTCCTTATATAATTTGTAATTCATTGGATTTTCAAGAGTTAAAAAATAAAAGTTTTGATTGTATTCTGGATTGTGATCAAGAAAAGTTGATTATAAATCCTGATGGAGATACTGTTAATTCATATAAAAAATCATTAAAAGCATCTCAAAAAGAATTTTTAGATACTAATATTGTTAGGACAAAAAACAATAGATATGTAAGGGTTTGTAGTAATATTTCAAGTTTTGAAGAGTTTGAAGTATCTTTGAATAATGGTACAGACGGCTGTGGATTATTTAGAACAGAATTTTTATATATGTCTGATGAATCTCCAACAGAAGAATATCAATTTGAGATTTTTAAAAAGCTTGCACAAAGTACAGAAAAACCCATTGTAATTAGAACTTTTGATATTGGAGCAGATAAAAAATCAAAATTTTTTAGACTTGATGAGGAAAAAAATCCTTTCTTGGGTCTTAGAGGTTTTAGAATATATAAAGAATTTTATAAAGAATTAAGAAAGCATTTAAGAGCAATTCTAAGAGCTTCAGCTTTTGGAAATGTAAAAATTATGATTCCCATGATAACAACACTTGAAGAGGTTTTGTGGATAAAAAATGAAATTTTAAAAATTAAAGATGAATTGAGAGAAGAAAAAGTCGATTTTGATGAAAATATTGAATTTGGAATTATGATAGAAACTCCTGCATCGGTGTTTCTTTTTGATATCTTGGTTAAAGAGGTTGATTTTGTAAGTATTGGAACAAATGATTTAGTTCAATATATGTTAGCTTGTGATAGAGAAAATTCTAAGATGCAACAACTCTATGATTGCTATCATCCTTCGGTTATTCGCTCAATTAATCGTGTAGTAGATATTGCTCATAGAAATGGAAAAATTGTTTCAATGTGTGGAAACTTTGCAAGTGAGTTGGATGCTGTTGAACTTTTAATTTTACTGGGAATTGATGAATTCAGTGTTACTAATGATGTTTTACAAAAAATAAAGAAAAGGATAAAGTTGTTTGATTATAATAATTATTTGGACTTTTTTGACAAGTTAAACAAGTTTAAAACAGGTCGATCAGTAATGTATTATTTTGATAATAAATAAAAAATTTTTTGAGTATATTAAGTTTTTGTAATATTTTTGTCATTATTTTGTAACTTTTTTGGTTTTTTTACTACTTTTTATAAATTTTATGATATAATAGTACTATCGATTAGTTAGAAATTTATTTGAGGTGATATTTTGTTAGAATTTATAGAAGTAACTAAAATATATAAAAATGACGTTTGTGCCCTGAAAGATTTGAGTTTTAGGGTTGAAGATGGAGAGTTTGTATTTCTAATAGGAGCCAGTGGAGCTGGTAAAACAAGTATTATAAAGATGCTTTTAAGAGAAGTAAAACCTACATCAGGTGAAATAATAGTTGATGATATTGATATAGTTAAATTAAGAAATAGAAAAATACCTCATCTTAGAAAAAAGATGGGTATTGTTTTTCAGGACTTTAGATTATTAGAAGGAAAGACAGTTTTTGATAATATAAAGTATCCACTACAAATTCTAGGAGTTTCAAAAAGAGAAATAAATAGAAGAGTTAAGGAACTTTTGGAACTGGTTGGTTTATCAGAAAGAGCGAATTCTTTCCCAAATCAACTATCTGGTGGAGAACAACAAAGGGTTTGTATTGCTAGAGCAATTGTAAATAGGCCGAAATATTTAATAGCTGATGAGCCTACAGGAAATTTAGATCCAAATACTTCAGAAGATATAATGAAGTTGCTTTTGGATGTAAATGCCAAAGGAACAACGGTAATTGTTTCTACTCATGATAAAGATATAGTTAACAAGCTCAAAAAGAGAGTTATCAGTATGAATCATGGAGAAATGATTAATGACGAAGAACGTGGAGGTTATTTCGATGAGTTCAATTAGAAGATTTTTTTCTGCGATAGGAGAAGGCTTGGTTGGTATTTGGAGAAATAAATCCATGGGTGTTGCGTCGATAGTTTCAATTTGTTCAATGCTTTTAATTCTTGGCGGGATTACTTTTGGAGTTTTTGTGGCTAATAATATAGTAGAAGATATGAAGACCAAAGTTGATCAAATAGACGTTCTTTTGACACCCGAAGTTACATCCGACAGAGTTTTAAAAATAAAAGAAGAATTGCAAAAAATTGAAAATGTAAAATCTGTAAATTATGTTTCAAAAGAACAAGCTCTTGCAAAGATGAAAGCACAATGGAAGGAAAATGCATTTTTATTAGACGGAATGGAATCAGCACTGCCTGAAAGTTATGAGTTAAAAGTTGAAAATATAGAAAATTCAAATGCTGTTGCATCTAGTATTTATAATATTAAAGATGTGGAAAAAGTTGTTTATTATAAAGATATTGTTGAAAAGATTGCAAAAGTATCAGAGATAGTTAAATATGTAGGAATTACATTGGTTGGAGTATTACTGTTAGTAAGTTTCTTTATAATGTCTATAACTATAAAATTGACAGTTATTGCAAGAAAGAAAGAAATAAGTATAAAGAAATATATTGGTGCTACGAATATGAGTATTACGGGTCCGTTTATTGTTGAAGGTATTTTGCTCGGAGGACTTGGTGCAGGAATATCTTTTGCAATTATTTTCTTTGCTTATAAGTATGTTTATGAGAGTTTTGCTTGGGGAATAGGTGGTATATTCTCTAATTATTTTTTGCCTGTTAATGTTTTTGGAATTTATATAGCTATTTCTTATTTTATAATAGGTATGGGCATTGGAATATTAGCATCAATATTTTCAAGTAGAAAGTATATGAATGTATAGGAGGTTGTATATGAAAAAGAGAAGATTTGTAGCGTTGATACTTATGCTTTCAATGCTTGGTTCAGGTGTGATTTCTTATGCTGATAAAGTAGACAATCTAAAGAAAGAGAAAAAAAATCAAGAAAAAAATCTAGAAAACAAGAAAAAATCTATTAATGATATGACTACTGAAAAAGATACAGCATTCAAAGAAATTGTTGAAAAACAAAAAAATATTGACCAATTGGATAAAGATCTTACAGAGTTAGAAGATATGATTAATAAGATTTCTGAAGAAATTCAAGTTTCTAAAGAAAAAATATCAATTTTAGAAGATAGAATTACTGAAAAACAAGAACTATTTAAAAAGAGAGTTCGTGTTATGTATGGTAATAGAGATTTAAGCTCTATTGAAGTTCTGTTTTCTTCATCTAGTATAGGAGATTTTATTTCAAGATATTTTATGATGCAATCAATTGCTGATTATGATAAAAAATTAATTACAAGTTTGAAAAATGATAAACTTGCCTTAGTAGCAGAAAAAGAAGAACTTGAATCAAGAAAAGAAGAAAAAGTAGTTAAGAAAAAAGAAATGGAAATAAAGTATCAAGCTTATACTGAAGAAGTTGAAAAAAACAAACAACTTATAGCAAAATTGGAACAAAATATAGAGTATACAAAATCTGAAATTGACCAATTACAAAGTAAAGTTAAAAATTTAAATGCAAATATAAGTTTTGAAGAAAAAGTAAAAGCAGATATTCTAAGAGGAATAAACGAAAGAAAAATTCAAAAAGATATTGATGACGGTAAAATAGATGCACGTCCTTCAAATGGAGAAATGATGTGGCCGTTGAAGGGATATTATAGAATTTCAAGTCCATTTGGATGGAGAAATGCACCAATTGGTAGTGGTGGAGAAAGACATAGAGGAATTGATATTCCTGCTCCAACAGGAACACCTGTGTACTCTGCAACAGATGGAGTAGTAATTTCAGCAGGATGGAATGGAAGTTATGGTAATGCTGTTATGATTAAATATACAAATAATATTGTTATTGTATATGGACATAATTCAAGCTTAGTTGTAAAAGCTGGACAAAGAGTAAGTAAAGGACAAGTTATTTCTTTAGTAGGTTCTACAGGAAATTCAACAGGGCCACATTTACACTTTGAAGTTAGATATAACGGCTCACCAGTAGATCCACTTAGATATTTGAATCACTAGGAGTAATAATATATGATAAAAAATAAAAGGCTTACTGCGTTTCTAGTCTTAATGATATTTTTGTGTTCATTTATATCATACAAGGCTGGAAAAAATTCTGCAGCTGTTTTTAACAAAACAACTACAACAAATAATACTACTGATCAAGACAATACAGATTATGGAAAATTTCAGTCATTTGTAAACTCAATAAAAGAGAAGTATTATTTCAATATAGACTATGAAAAAATGAATACTGAAATAAAGAAGGCTATATTTTCTTCTTTAGGAGATCCGTATACTCAATATCTTACTGAAAAAGATATGAAGGAGCTTCAAAAAGTGAGTTCTGGAAAATTCGTTGGAATAGGAGTTCAAGTAAGTGTAAATGAAAATGGAGAAATAGTTGTTGTCGCTCCTATAAAAGGAGGTCCAAGCCAAAAGGCTGGAATACAATCAGAAGATATTATAGTAAAAGTAAATGATGAAGAAGTCAAAAAAAATGATTTAGAATCAACAATCAAACTAATGAGAGGAAATGAAGAAGTTGGTTCAGAAGTTAAGGTTACAGTTAAGAGAATTGTAGATTCAGAAGAAAAGATTTTAGATTTTACAATAAAGAGAGAAGAAATAACTACAGAATCTGTTAATTCAAAACTTTTAGATAATGGAGTTTTATATGTGCAAATTACTAATTTTGCTGCAAAGACAGGAGCTGATTTTGAAAAGGCTGTTGATGAAGGTATTAGTAAGGGTGCAAAATCTTTGATAATTGACCTTCGAAATAATCCAGGAGGATTATTAACTGCCGTTAAGCAAGTTGCAGATAAAATTTTACCTGCTTCTACAATTATGAAAATTGTAGATAGTAAGGGGAACGAAACTCTTGAAAAAGCAACTGGAAAAGGAACTGATATTCCGATAGTAGTTTTGATTAACAAAGGTTCAGCATCAGCATCTGAAGTACTAAGTGTTGCACTTCGTGATAATAAAAAAGCTACATTGGTTGGAGAAAAATCTTTTGGTAAAGGAATTATTCAAACAGTTTTCCCTATAGATAATGATGGTAAAACAGAAGGAGTAAAAATGACTATTGCTGAATATTTTGGACCTAATGGTACTAAGATTAATAAAGTAGGATTGGAACCTGATCATAAAGTTGAGCAAAAAGGAAATTCTAAAATAGGGATAGAACATTTAGATACAGACCCACAATTACAGAAAGCTATAGAATTGTTAAAGTAGTTTTGTCTGTTAATTGTTGAAAAATCTTATTAGTTGTTAAATTAAAAAAAAAATGATATAATACCTTTATGAAAATTGTTGGTTTTCATAAAGGTATTTTTTTAAAGGGGTGTTTTATGTCTTTTTATATGGATTCGGATAAAGGAAATGTTAGACAGAATAATGAAGACAGTTTTCTTTTTGAACAATTTGAAAAACTAAATATTTTAATTTTAGCTGATGGTGTAGGAGGACATGAAGATGGAGAAATTGCATCAAGTTATGCAGTAAATATAGTTATGGAATACATAAAAAGTAACTATAAACTATATTCAGATTATTTGCATTTATTAGTTGATGCTTTTTGTGATGCCAATAAAGTTATTTATGAGATAAATTTAGAAAAAAATTCAGGAGAAAATAAAATATCAAATAGACTTATGGGAACAACTTTAGAAGTTCTTTTATTTGATGGAGATATTTTATACTTTGGACATGTTGGTGATAGTAGAATATATATTAAAAATGATAATTTTAGATTGTTAACTAAAGACCATTCTTTAGTTCAATATTTATATTCAAGTGGGGCATTAACAGAAGAGGAAGTAAAAAATTATAATGATAAAAATTCTATTTTGAGAGCAATCGGGATGGAAAAACATGTAGAAGTCGATGTTGATTCAATTAGAATTAAACCTAAAGATATTGTACTTGTTTGTTCTGATGGACTTACAAATGAACTTGAAGATAACGAAATTTCAGAAATGTTAGACTTTAAATATAATGCAAAAGAAATGGTTTATAATATTATTTCCACTGTTAAAAATGGTTTAGCAAGAGATAATGTTACTGTTGGAATTTTTAAAAATGATGAGGAGATTATATGTTAGGATCAATTTTAAATGGCAGATATGAGATAATTGAAAAAGTTGGAATTGGCGGAATGGCCATAGTATACAAAGCTAAGGATATTTATTTAAAAAGAATTGTTGCCGTTAAAGTTTTGAAGGAACAATATCTTGAAGATAGAGAATTTATAAAAAAATTTGTTATTGAAGCGCAATCTGTTGCTAATTTAAACAATCAAAATATAGTTAAGATTTATGATGTAGGGCAACATATTGAAAATGAAAAAACATTTAACTATATTGTAATGGAATATATTAAAGGAAAGACTCTAAATGAATTAATAAAGGATAATGGAAAACTAAATTCTAATGCAGTTGTTTCAATCTCTAAGCAAATAGCTAATGCTTTAGATTGCGCTCATAAACATCATATAATACATAGGGATATTAAGCCACATAATATTATTATTGATGAAAATTTAAATGTTAAAGTTACAGATTTTGGTATAGCTAGAATTGCAACAAGTTCAACTATAACTTACACTTCTTCTGTACTTGGAACAGTTCATTATATTTCTCCAGAACAAGCAAAGGGAAAATTTATTGATGAAAAATCTGATATTTACTCTTTAGGTGTTGTTATGTATGAAATGATAACAGGTAGAGTTCCTTTTGATACGGATAATGCAGTTGGAATAGCAATGCAACATATAAATGAACCGTTGGTTGAGCCAATTAGACTTGTTCCAAATATGGAACCTTGGTTAAATGCAATAATTGTAAAATGTATGGAAAAAGATCCAGAAAACAGATTTGAAAGTGCTGAAAGTCTAATTAGGGCATTGGAAGATAAGAATGTAGGAACTAACCAAACAGTTGCATTTAACGATAATACAGACAGAGCTTTATATAGAGAATCTGTTTATAAGGCAGATAAGCAAAAAGATTTTAACAAACCGATTATAAAAAATAATAATAAAAATAGAGAAAGTCTAAAAAAGAAAAAGGGAATCTTTGATTATAGTATAACTTATGTTGTATTAGCTTTACTCATAGTAGCTTCCGTATTCTTTATATATAGATTGGCAGTTTCTAATAAAGCTACAAATACTGTAAAAGTTCCTCCAGTAATTGGATTGGATAAAGATGAAGCAATTAGAGTATTAAAAGAAAAGAAACTTAATGGACTTATAGTCAAGACTGTAAATGATGATTCTGTTGAGGCAGGAAAAATTGTTCAACAATCCCCAGCTCCTAACGCTGAAGCAAAAGAGGGAACAAATGTTGAACTAACTGTAAGTGTAGGCAAAAATAAAACGATAGTTCCTAATCTTTCAAATGTTGAGTTTGAAAAAGTTGAAGAATTATTAAAAAAGAGTAATTTATCATTAGGTAAAGTTGAAAGAAAATATGACGATAAAGTTGATGAAAACAAGGTAATAAGCCAAAGTGTGAATTATGGTGATGAGGTTGAAAAAGGAACTAAAATTGACATTGTAGTAAGTAGGGGAAAAGAAGATAAAAAGGTAGAAGTTCCTGATTTGATTGGAAAAACTGAAGCTGAAGCTATTAAAGCATTATACGATAGTGGGCTTGCAGTTGGTAGAACAGAGAAAAAGGCGGATTCTAAAAAAGCTGGAACTGTAATTTGGCAATCTTATGGCAAAGGCGTAAAGGTTGATGCGTCAACTAAGATTGATATTGTTGTAAGTTCAGGGAAAGCAACAAAGGACAATGTATTAAATTTAAGCCATTATACGGAAGATGATGCAGTTACAAAGAGGTATACTATTAATGAACCCGATAAAAATTATCTTTTACGGATTACCAAAAATACAGAAAAGGGTGAAACAAAGATATATGAAAAAACAATGGTTACAGGTAGTGGAAAATTGACAATAAATATAAAAGCTAAATCTAGTGATAAATTCAATATTTATGTAAATGGAGAACTTATTCTATCAGGTGAAAATTAATATGTTTGAAATTGGCGTTATATTTGATATTTCAAAAGATTTATATTATGTAAAAACTCCAACTGAAAGATATATGTCAAAAGCAAGAGGGGTTTTTAGAAAGCAAAAATTTTCCCCAATGGTTGGAGATAATGTTAAAATTGAAATTTTCGAAGATAATACTGCCTACATTGTAGAAGTTTTTGATAGAAAAAATAAAATTTTAAGACCTCCAGTTGTAAATGTAGATCAAGCTATAATAGTTTTTTCTTTGAAAGAACCAGAAATTTCATATAAAATCATTGATAGATATATAATGTATTATGAAGTAATGAAAATTCCAATAATTTTATGTTTAAATAAATGTGATTTAATCAATAAAGAAACGGAAATTGATTTTAGAAATACTTATGAAAGAC
Organism: Parvimonas sp. M20; assembly: GCF_035282425.1. NCBI lineage: Bacteria > Bacillati > Bacillota > Tissierellia > Tissierellales > Peptoniphilaceae > Parvimonas > Parvimonas sp. M20. The sequence continues at coordinate 126,049 of NZ_JAYKBQ010000002.1, forward strand.
TTGGTTACAAGATAATTTTTAATAGCATTAACTTAGATAATAGAAAACTATTTGAAGAAATTTGTAAAGACAAAATTTCGGTTATTACAGGTGCTTCAGGAGTTGGTAAAAGTACGATTTTAAATTTTTTAAATCCAGATTATAATATTTGGGTTGGAGAGATAAGTAATAAGACAAAAAGAGGTAAACATACAACAAGAGCTGCTACTTTATATGAATTTTTTGACAACTCATTCATTATTGATACAGCAGGGTTTACTTCTCTTGATCTTACTAAATTTATAGATAGCGAGGCTCAAATTAGAGATGCTTTTGTGGAATTTGAATTTGGCTCTAAATGTAAGTTTTCAGACTGTAGGCATATCAATGAACCTAATTGTTATGTGAAAGTTAAATTAGAAAACAGAAGTATAAGTAAAAGTAGATATGACAGTTATATATTTTACTTAAATGAATATCTAAAAAATAGGAGGTATTAAATGTTAGAATTATCACCATCATTATTATCAGCTGATTTTACAGATTTAAAATCTGAAATAGAAGTTTTAGATAAAAATGGAGTTAAGTATTTACATTTAGATGTAATGGACGGAATGTTTGTTCCAAATATTTCTTTTGGTCCAATGATAATTAAGCAGTTACGACCTTTAACAAATATGGTTTTTGATGTTCATTTGATGATAGAAGAACCTGATAGATATGTTCAAAATTTTAAGGACGCAGGAGCCGATATTTTAACTGTACATTATGAAGCTTGCAAACATCTTCATAGAACTATTTCTTATATTAAATCATTGGGAATGAAAGCTGGAGTTTCTTTAAATCCTGCAACTAATATTGACGTTTTAGATTATGTATTGGAAGATTTAGACTTAGTTTTAATTATGAGTGTAAATCCAGGCTTTGGGGGACAAAGTTTTATTCCTTCAGCTATTGATAAAATAAAAAATTTAAAAGAAAAGATAATAAAAAGAAATTTAAATGTTATAGTAGAAGTTGATGGTGGTGTAAAAACTACTAATGTTAAAGATGTCATTGAAGCCGGAGCAGATTTGATAGTTTCAGGTTCAGACGTTTTTGCGGATAAAGAAAATAGAATTAGAGCTTATAAAGAAATTTTTAAAAATTATGAAAAATAATTATGAGCTTGTCATTAAAAAAAGATTGAGCTTTCAATCTTTTTTAAAATTAAATAAGAAAAAGAGGTTAATATGTTTATAGATATTGCAAAAATAGAATTAAAAGCCGGAAAAGGCGGAGATGGCTGTGTTTCTTTTAGAAGAGAAAAATATGAACCTGATGGCGGACCTTACGGTGGCGACGGCGGAGATGGAGGAAGTGTAATTTTTATATCTGATGAAGGTGTAAGAACTCTTATGGATTTCAGATATAAAAAACATTACTTCGCTCAAAACGGAGAAAATGGAAAAACTAAAAAACAATATGGGAAAAAAGGGGAAGATTTAATTGTAAAAGTTCCCGTTGGTACATTGATTAAGGATTTTGAAACTAATAGAGTTATTCATGATTTTAAAGTTAAAGATGATAAATTTATAGTTGCTAAAGGTGGTAGAGGTGGTAAGGGAAATGCAAGATTTGCCACAAGTACAAGACAAGCACCTCGTTTTGCACAACCCGGAACAAAAGGAGAAGAGAGAACTATAAAATTAGAATTAAAACTAATTGCTGATGTTGGACTTGTTGGTCTTCCAAATGTTGGAAAATCTTCTTTGCTTTCTGTTTTAAGTGATGCAAAACCTAAGATTGCAAATTATCATTTTACAACATTGGAACCTAATTTAGGAGTTTGTAGAGTTGAAGAAAACAAATCATTTGTAATAGCTGATATTCCTGGACTTATTGAAGGTGCTAGTGATGGGATTGGACTTGGATTTGAATTTTTAAAACATGTTGAAAGAACAAGACTTTTAGTTCATGTTTTGGATATTTCTGGAATTGAAGGTAGAGATCCTATTGAAGATTACAATACTATTTATAAGGAATTAGAGCTTTATAATGAAAATATTAAGAATAAAAAAGAGATAATTGTTGCAAATAAAATAGATTTACTTACTTCTGATGAGAATTTAAAAAGAGTAAAGGAATATTTTAAAGATAGAACAGTATTAGAAATTTCTGCTGTTACACAAATGGGAGTAAAGGAATTAAAATATAAAATATTTGATGAATTATCAAAAATCGAAATAGATTATGAGACTTTTGATGAAGATTATGAATATATAGAAGAAGTTGAAAAAGAGGCTTATGAAATTTATAGTGAAGACGGGACATTCTATGTTGAAGGACCTCTTATTGACTATTTAGTCTATATAACTAATTTTGAAGATTATGATTCTTTAAAATATTTCCAAAAAGTTTTAACTGATAAGGGAGTAATTGAAGAATTAAAACAAAAAGGAGTAAAAGAAGGTCAATCCATTGTAATTGGAGAAATGGAATTTGAATTTTTTGAATAATAAGGAGAAAATATGATAAACCCAAAGCAAAGAGCATTTCTAAAGTCTTTATCTCACTCTATGGAACCTATTATGAATATAGGAAAGCATGGAGTTAATGATGAAACTATAAGACAATTAGATTTGGCTTTAGAGAAAAGAGAGCTTGTAAAAATCAAAATTCTAAATAACAATTTGGACGATAACAAAGAAATAGTAGATTTAGTTTTACAAAAAACTAGAGCAGAATTTGTACAACACATTGGAAATAAATTTGTTATTTATAGAAGAAAAAGAAAAGATAAAGATAGAATAGAGTTACCAGAATAATGAAAAAAATTGGAATTTTTGGTGGAAGTTTTTCACCTATTCATAATGGTCATTTACAAATTGCTGAGGACTGTTTGCTAGAAATAGGACTTGATAAGATAATTTTTCTTCCAAACTCAAATCCTCCACATAAGGCTGTAGATAAATTTAGTTTTGATACAAGAGTTGAAATGTTAAGATTAGCTTTAGAAGATAATGAAAACTTTGAAATTTCTCTTGTCGAAAATGATTCTACAAAAGTTCATTACTCCTATAATACCATTAGTGAAAATTTTTACAATGGTGAAGATAAATTTTATTTCATAATGGGAGATGATGAGTTTTTAAGTGTAAGGTCTTGGTATGAATATGAAAAACTTTTAGAGCTTACTTCAGTTATAGTTTTTCTAAGAAAATACGATTATGATTTTATTTTAGAAAAAAATAGAGAAATAATTGAAAAATATGATATTAATATTATTACAAATTCTGTTATTTCAATTTCATCTACAGAAATTAGAAATAGAATGAATGAAAAGAAATCTATAGAATATCTTATACCCGAAAAAGTAAGAGACTATATTTATGAAGAGCTTAATTATTTTGATATACTTAAAATAAAAAAAGATTTAAAGGAAAAACTTTCAAAGAATAGATATGAACATTCTTTAAGGGTTGCAGAATACTGTAAAAGACTTGCTAAAATATATAATGCTGATGAACACAAGGCTTATTTATCTGGACTTGTTCATGATTGTGCAAAGAATCTAGAAGAATATTATATGTTGAATAAAATAGTAAATTCTGATATAATATTGGATGTTGAAGAAAAAAATAATCCAAAAATTCAACATGCACCAATAGGGGCAGCTGTTTGTAAAAATATATATGGTATCTTTGACGATGAAATTATTTCAGCGGTTCGTTATCATACAACAGCAAGGGAAAATATGTCTTTAATTGAAAAGATTTTGTTTATATCAGACAAGATTGAGCCTAATAGAATGTATGATACAGCTGATGAGCTTAGAAGGATTGCAGATTATGATATAGATAAAGCTATAATAAAGTTTTTAAATGATAGTTTTGAATATTTAGAAAAAAACTCTCAAAAAATTCATCCCTTGTCAATTAAAGCAAGAGATTATTTAGTAAATATGAGGTGATTTTATGGAAAAACTTGATGTTATATTGAAAGCATTGGATGATAAGATTGCAGAAAATGTTGTAAGCATTGATTTAAAAGGAAGATCATCAATTGCTGAATATTTTGTTATCGCAACTGGGAGCGTGGTTAATCACAATCAAGCTATTTGTGATGAAATTGAGTTCCAATTAAAAAAGAATAATATGGACTGTTTAAGTACAGAAGGATATAAAGATGGAAATTGGATTTTATTGGACTGTGGAGAAATTATAGTTCATATTATGACAGAAGATTATAGAAGCTATTACAATCTTGAAAGATTGTGGGCATAGATTTAGGAGGTAAAAAAATGAGCGTAGAATTTTTAAAAACTGATAAGGCTCCAGCAGCAATTGGACCTTATTCACAAGCTGGAAAGGTTGGTAATTTAATATTTGTTTCTGGACAATTACCAATTACAAATGGAGAATTACAAACTGAAATAAAGGCTGCAACACTTGCTAGTTTAACTAATGTTTTAGAAATTATTAAAGCAGGTGGTGGAAGCATAGAAAGTATTGCTAAAGTTAATGTTTTTGTAAAAGACATGAATGATTTTGAAGCAATTAATGGAGTTTATGCTGAATTTTTTGGAAATCATAAACCAGCAAGAGCTTTAGTTCAAGTTGCTAAATTACCAAAAGATGCTCTAATAGAAATAGAAGCAGTAGCAGCTGTTTAAAAATTTTTATACTGATGTTTAAATACATCAGTATTTTTTTGCAAAAATATATTTTTGTGGTACAATTATTCAATTATTTTGTTAAAAAGTTAAATTATTTATTGATAGTTGCGCTATCAGGCTTTTGTTTTTCTTCTATTTTTGGTATAATATAACCTATGAGAATATAATTATCGTAAATAAATTTAGTATTTTAGGTTTATTTAAAGTTTATAGTATAAAATATAAGTGTGTTACGATATACTTTATTTTGAGTTTAGTTTAATATTGAAGATATTAAATATTAGATTAAAAATAAAATAAAAAAGTAATATTACGGAGAGATACACTTTGAAATTTTTAATGATTTGGAGGATTTTTTGTGAAGTATTTAGAAACTTTTAATAGTTATAAGAGTTCAGAAAAAATTGCCTATATTTGTGATGACAAATTCATTACATATAGGGAGCTTATGTTATATTCTGATAGACTTGCAAAATATATTTTACAAAATTTTGGAGCTGGGAATAAAGATGCAATTGCAGTTTATGGACACAAAGATTTTTTAATGTTGGTTAGTTTTTTAGCCTGTACAAAATCAGGGCATCCATATTGTCCGATGGATATATCTTTTACTAGAAATAGAGTTGAAGATGTGTTGACTGTAACTGATTCAAAATTTTCAATTTTTACAGAAGATTTGACTGTAGATGAAAAATTTAATATTTTAAATAAAAAAGAGATTTTGAATATTATTAATGATGAAAAATATGATGATATTTCAAATGATGGCCTATATAAAATTGAACCAGAAGATATTGTTTATATAATTTTTACATCTGGAAGTACAGGAAAGCCTAAGGGAGTTCAAATAACATATGATAATTTAAATAATTATATTGGATGGATACATAATGTTGTAGGAAATGAGAAAAATAAAATTTACTTAAATCAAGCACCTTTTTCTTTTGATTTATCAGTAATGGATTTATACTTATCTTTGTTTTCTGAATCCACTTTATTTGCTATAACGAAGGAAGACCAACAAGATTTTTCTAAACTTTATCAAAACTTGGAAAAATCTGGTATTACAAATTGGGTTTCTACTCCTTCATTTGCAGATATGTGTTTGTCTTTGCAAGAATTTAATTCTGAAAATATAAAGAATATAGATTATTTTCTATTTTGTGGAGAAGTTTTGACAAAAAAAACAGCACAAAGGTTAAGGAAGAGATTTCCAAATGCAAAAGTTATTAATACTTACGGGCCTACTGAATCTACAGTATGTGTTACTGATATTTTAATTACAGACGAAGTTTTAGAAAAGTTTGATATACTTCCACTTGGAGATGTTAAAAATGGAAGTAAGATTGAAATACGAGAAGATGATAAAATTCTTGGTGATGGGGAAATTGGAGAAATTGTCATTATTGGAGATACAGTAAGTAGCGGATACTATAAAAATCCTGTTCAAACTGAAAAAGCATTTTTTGTTACTGAAGATGATAAAAGAGCTTATAAAACAGGGGACTTAGGATATTATAAGGATGGAAATTTATTTTTTTCCAATAGAAAAGACTTTCAAGTTAAATTAAATGGGTATAGAATTGAACTTGGAGATATTGAAAGCAATCTTTTAAATATTGATGGTATAAGTTCTTGTTGTGCATTGCCGAATTATGATTCAGATAATAAAGTTAAGAGCATAACAGCTTTCATAGTAAGTAAAGTGATTGATGATGAAAAAGAATATATAAAGTTTTTAAAAGAAGAATTACAGAAATATGTTCCAAGTTATATGGTACCAAAAAAATTCAAATTTTTAGAAAAATTACCAATGAATAATAATGGAAAAGTTGATAGAAAAGAATTAAAAAAAATTTTAGAAAATAGATAGGGAGATTTACATGGAAGAAAAAGTTTATGAAATTTTAGAAGACATTTGTGAAGAGGATTTAAGAGATACTCCTGATGTGAATATCTTTGAAGAAGGTCTTATGGATTCTCTTGGGCTTGTTAGATTTATTGTTGAAGTTGAAGAAAGATTGGGAATAACTTTAGGAATAATGGAATTAGATAAGGAAGTAGTTAATACACCAAATAAAATAATTGAATTTTTAAATAGTAGGAAGTAGAAATGAGTTTTTTTAGCGGATTAAATTTCTGGTTGGTATTTATTTTAATGTCCATACCTGCAGTTATTATAGGTATTAGAGAAAAGAAAAGTAAATACTATATCTTAGGAGTTTCTCTTGTTTTTTGCGTTATGGTTTATTCGAAAAAAATAAATTCATTAATATCATTAACTATATTTGTAATATATGAGTTTTTATTGATTAAATTATTTTTAAAGCTTAAAAAAGAGAAAAATTTTGACAAAGTTTATATATTTGTACTTTTAAGTTTACTACCACTTATTTTAGCTCGTGTATTACCCTTTACAAAAATACATTATAGATTAGGATTCTTAGGAATATCATATATCACTTTTAAAGTAATGCAAATACTTGTAGAAATAAAAGATAATTTAATAAAAGAAGTAAAATTTGTTGACTATTTATCTTTTATGATATTTTTTCCAACCCTTTCATCAGGACCAATTGATAGAAGTAGAAGATTTTTTAAAGACTTGGAATCTACAATAACTAAAAGTGAATACTTAGATAAATTAGGAAAAGGGATAGAATATATTTTACAAGGGCTTGTCTATAAAATGATTTTATCACAGTTGATTTTTGATAAGATGAATGTTGTTGCTGAAAGACACTACACAGTTCCTAATCTATTAATATATATGTATCTATATGGATTTTATTTGTTTTTTGATTTTGCAGGATATAGTTTAATGGCAGTTGGAGTTAGTAAAATTTTCGGAATTGAAACTCCAATGAACTTTAATAAACCATTTTTGGCAAAAGATATGAAAGACTTTTGGAACAGATGGCATATTAGTTTATCACATTGGTTTAGAGATTTTGTTTTTAGTAGATTAGTTTTTGGAATGTTCAAAAGGAAACTTTTAAAAAGTTCATTAACTACTGCTATGGTTGCCTATATTGTTAATATGTCTGTGATGGGTGTTTGGCATGGATTAAAGTTAAGCTATCTTTTATATGGATTTTATCATGGAGTTGTTCTTGCATTTACAGAATTATTCCAAAAAACTAAATTTTATAAAAATAATAAAAGCAAAAAATGGTTTGAATATTCATCTATTTTTATTACTTTTAATTTGGTTATGTTTGGATTTTTCATATTCTCAGAAAAATTTGTTTACATTTTACGAATATTAGGAGGTAGATTATGGTAAAAAAAGAAACACAAGAATTTATATTCAGAGTTGTTTTTTATACTTTGATGATCACCAGTATTATAATTTTTTGTGTATTATATGATTTTAACGTCGTAAAAGAATTTATATATAGTAATTTTTAGGTATAAATTTTAAGATTGAGAAAATAGTATTCTCAATCTTTTTTTGTGAAAAATCTAACTATTAAAAAGGAGTAGCTTACATAATAGTTACTCCTTATTTTTTCATACTTTAGTCATTCTGTTTTAATAAATCTTTTTGTAATTTTATAAAACCTAACCTTCCTAAATGCATTACATCGTTAAAAAAGTAAGGTTTATAGGAATACATACTATAGTCTGTAAGTTGTACTTGATTTTCTTTGGCAATCTCTTTTATTTTATCATAATACTCATTTATTGAGTCTTTAGAAATACCTGTATAATCTGCCCAATATCCCTGCAATGGAATCATTATAAGATTTACTTCAAAACCAAGCTCTTTTGCAACAGTTAAAAATAATCTTAAATCATCGTATTCTGGACTTGCTGAATAACTTTGATTACTCATATAGCCTTCATATTTTTTAAAATCATCCTTTATATATTTATTATAATATCTATTTTCTATATAAAATTTATTATTATCAGTTTCTTTCTCTGCTCTTTTTGTAGCTTCTTCTTCTAAAACTTCCCAATCTATTCCTTTAAATTTTAGATTATTTACAGAACTATCATATTCATATTTTTTAACGAAATTTCTCTTTTCTTGTAAATCATATTTAAACTTTAAAATAGGGTTTATAAGCTTGTAGAAAAAATTAGGGAAATAGATATTATCTACAGTTGAATTGATAAAACTTGTTGAATCAGTTAAATTTTTTATTCTATTATACATTTTTTCTTTAGTAGTATTAGAAATATTTTTATTATCAAAGAAATGATAAAGATGATCTAATGAAACTCTATTTTCAAAAGCTTCTTTTTCTAAACCCTTTTTTTCAAACCATTGCATTGATAATATTAAGTTAACTTTTTTAACAGGTATATCACTTCCAATAGAACCTAAAACAATGGACTGTAATAAACTCTGATAATTACCTCCGCCTATTTGCATTATATTTTTATCTGAATAATTTAACAATTGTCTTGGATGTTCTTCATTTTCTAGTGTTGTTACAAGTTCCGATGAACCCATAAGTAAAATTGTATTTTTATCTATATTTTTTATCAACACATCATAAGAATTATACTTTGAGTATAAAGTATTATATTTTATACTATTATTTTTTACAACGATATTTTTTTCAATATTTTTTGAATAATACATTAGTATAAAAGAGGATATAATAACAGACAAAATTAATGAAATTACTAATGCTTTTAATCTTTTCATAAATTCTCCTAAACTTTACCATATTTGAAATTTATAAAAACAAATATAACCAATATTTTTATGTTCTAGTACGTTTAAAATTTGTATAATATACAAAAATCTATAACTTTTAATGAGGGAATTATAGCATATGCAGAAAAAAATTTCAATTCTTCGTTACTAAGATTTCACAATAGTATATAACTATACAACATATAAAATAATAGATAAATTTTTTTGAATTTTCTTGATTTTATGGTATAATAGTATTCGCTAAATATAGATGTCTTAAAATTTTAAAAAAATTTTTACATTATTTTTGAAATTAGTAATATGATAATTTTAGTTTAATTTAAAGTTTATATTGTAGAATTACTTGGAGTAATTTATGAAGTTTTTAAATTAAAATAAGTTTATTAAGGATTTTTAAAAGTCTATAATTTTAGCATATTGTACGATTTTTATATCGTAAAAATTTATACATCAAATTTTAGGAGCGTTTATGAAAAGGTTAAAAGCATTAGCAGTAGCAATTATTTTATCTTCAATTATTTCTTTTACATTTTTAAATTTTTATACAAAAAAAGAGCAACAAGCTTTTGATGAATTATCTGTCAAGAATAATTCAATAAGATATAGTGATTCTCCTTCTAAGTATAAATCACATGATGCTATAGTGAAAAATATAGGAAAGGGAACTATCTTACTTCTAGGTTCTTCTGAGTTAATTGTAACAAATGATTGGAAAGAGCATCCAAAACAATTGTTAGATTATTCAGATAAAAATATAATGCAGATAGGAGAAGGATATTATCAATCTCTAATTCAAGCTATAACTTTGGGTTCAATAGGGGAAAAATCCCAGGTGAAAACTGTTAATTTAATATTATCAATGCAATGGTTTGAAAAGAAGGGAATTTTGCCTGAAGCATTTCAATCCAGATTTTCAATAGATCATTTATACAATTTGTATAAGAGTGAAAAAATATCTCAAGAAACTAAAGAAAAAATTTATGATAGAATTTTACAACTTTCTAAGCGCAATCCTATTGTTAAAAGGATGGTTGAAAGTTTAAAACGAGACAATCCTATAGATAGAACAATGAATAATGTAAATTATGAAAAATACAAATTGATTGCAAATAGTAAATTTCTAAGTTCATATCATAGGGATGATAGTGTAAATGATAAAAAAGCACCTGAAAAATTTGATTGGGAACAATTAAAGAAAGAAGCAATAGAAACTGCAAAAGCAGAAACAAATGAAAATAAATTTTTTATAGAAAATAAATATTTTGATAAGAATTTCAAGAAAAATTTGGATAAGTTAAAAGATTCTGCAAAGGATACAAAGTATAGAAGTAAAGAAGAATATGGAGATTTACAATTATTTTTAGATGTTGCCAAAGATTTAGGAATAAAAGTTAATTTGGTTTTAGTTCCATTACAAGGACAATGGGCTGATTATACCGGAGTTCCAAAATCAGAGATAGAATATTTTTACAAAAAAATCAGAGATATTTCAGCGAAAAATAATGTGAATTTGATTGATTATAGTAAATATTCTTATACTCCATATTTCTTTAAAGATGCTACACATTTAGGAAGACTAGGGCTTCTACAATTACAAGAAGATTTATTAAAATATAATGACTAATTATTAGAAAAAAGTATTTTAAATTCAATTAATTGTCCTAAATCATTGCAAAAAAAGTTAAAATGTTATATAATGAGTAGCCAGCAAAATTTTAGGAGGAAATTATGGATTTAAAATCAAAGATAAGAGTTATTGATGGATTTCCTAAAGAAGGAATCAGTTTTAAAGATATAACTACTTTAATTAGTGATGCAGAAGCTTTTAATGAAGCTGTTAATATTATGAAAAGAAATTTAGAAAATAGAAATATAGATTATATTGTTGGGCCTGAAGCGAGAGGGTTTGTTTTTGGTTCTGCCGTTGCCTATGCCTTAAATATAGGTTTTATTCCAGTTAGAAAACCGGGAAAATTACCTGGAAAAACTGTATCTTTTGAATATGCATTAGAATATGGAACAGATGTACTTGAAATCTGTAAAGATGTGTTAAAGCCAGGAGATCGAGTTGCAATAGTAGATGATTTGCTTGCCACAGGTGGAACTATTAATGCTTGTGCAAAATTAATCGAATCACAAGGGGCGGAAGTTGTATCAATGCAATTTTTAATGGAATTGACAGACCTAAAAGGTAGAGAAAAAAATAAAGAATATCAGATAGATGCTGTTATGGAGTATAATATTTAATGAGAATTGATAAATTTTTAAAAAATTCAAGACTTATAAAGAGAAGAACAGTAGCTAAAGAAGCTTGTGAAAAAGAAAGAGTTTTTAGAAATGGAAAAGCTATGAAACCTTCTGATGAGGTAAAAGTTGGAGATATTATAGAGTTAAAGTTCGGAAATTCTGAAGTTAAAATTAAAGTTTTAGATATTACTGACAGTCAAAAGAAAGAAGATGCACAAAAAATGTATGAAAATCTCTAAAAGTATTGAAAATTTATATTTTTTGTTATATAATCTATAGTAGATAGGGGTGATGACTTGATGAAAAAGAAAAATAAAAGTCGAATCAGGGTTTACAGTTTAGTATTTTTTGCTCTTTGCATTGTTTTTGGAAAGACTTTTATTTATCAAGTCAAGGAAAAAAACAGATTAAATAACAAGATTCAAACTTTAAAAGATAGAAAAGATAAGTTGGATTCTGAAATCACAGAAGCAAAAGACAATCTTCAAAAAGTTGATACTGAAGAATTTATTAAAAAAGTAGCTAGAGAAAAACTTAAAATGGTTGAAAAAGACGAGATAGTAGTAAAGTATAAGGATAACGATTAGTTTAATTTAGTAAAGAAAGGGGACCGAGTTTTTACTCGGTTTTTTAATTTTTATGAAAGATGAATTTTTAAAAAATTTAGAAGACTATAATCTTGAAAATTCTAGAATTTTACTTGCCATATCAGGTGGTAAAGATTCTATGACTATGCTAGATTTGTTTAATTGTTTTAAAGATGAATTAAAATTAGATTTAGTTGCTTGCCATTTTAATCATTCTTTAAGAGAAGATGCTGACAGAGATGAAAAATTTGTAAAATCTCAATGTGAAAAATATGGATTAAAATTTTATTCCAAAAAAGAAGATGTTCTCCTTTATTCAAATGAAAATAAATTATCTACTGAAGAGGGAGCAAGATTTTTAAGATATAAATTTTTTGATGAAATTAAAAGAGCTGAAAATATTGAATATATTGCAACTGCTCATAATAAGAATGATTTAGCAGAAACTGTTATTATGAGAATTTTAAGAGGAACCGGTATTAACGGACTGGTAGGGATACAATCTGAAAGAGGAGATTTAATTAGACCAATTTTAAATTTTTCAAGAGATGAAATAGAAAAATATATTGAATATAATAATATACCTTTTGTTGAAGATGAAACTAATTTTGAGGATTTGTATCTAAGAAATAAAATTAGATTAAATTTATTTCCAATATTAAAAAATGAATATAATCCTAAAATTTTAGACGCTCTTTCTAGATTGTCTAATATTGCTTTTGATTATAGTAGCATTTCAAGAGAATATATTGCTTCAAAAGAAGGATTATTATGGGAATTTAATAAGGGAAAAATACTGGTTTATATTGAAAAATTAAAACTTCAATCTAGGTCTTTTAGAAATATTATGTATAGAGAATTCTTTGAATTTTTTAGTAAGAATCCAGATGGAATAAATTATAAAATAATTGAAGAAATTGATAATTTGATTTTTTCAAAAACGGGTAAATATATAGAAATTAAAAATGTAATTTTTAAAATTGAATATGATAAACTTCTCATTTATGATAAAAATATTTTTGAAAATTTAGAGTCGAATTTTTATTTTGAAAATTTAGATTTTTCTTTGTATTCTACAAAATTTTTTGATATAATTATAGAGCAGTCATGTTTTGAAGAATTTAAAAAATTAAAACATAATAAGAACTTGCTTTTTATAAATAAAAGATATCTTGATTTTATAAAAATCAGAAAAAGAAAAAATGGAGATTTTTTAGAATTTGATTTTGGGAAAAAGAAGTTGAAAGATATCTTTATTGATGAAAAAATCAGTAAAGATATTCGAGAAAACATACCTATTTTTGAAATTAAAAATAATATTGTTTGGGTTCCTAATATTAGAAGATCTAACAGATATTTAGTTGAAGGAAATGAGGATATTATAAAAATTAAAGTTTTATCAAAGGAGATTTTATGGAGAGATTAGATAATGTCGTTAAGTTGGATATGAAAGAATTGTTATTTGATGAAAAAACTATAAAAAGTAGAGTTGAAGAACTTGGAAAAGAAATAACTAAACATTATGAAGATGATGAATCTGAACTTGTTGTGGTTGGAATTTTAAGAGGATCTACTTTGTTTTTTGCGGATTTGATTAGATATATAAATTTACCAATTTCCATAGACTTTATGGCAATTTCATCTTATGGTAATACATCTGAAAGTGGAGTTGTAAAAATCATAAAAGATTTAGAGGCAGATGTTACTGGAAAAAATATTTTGATAGTTGAAGATATTATTGATACAGGGAAGACTTTAAAATATCTATTAAATTATTTTAGAGAAAGGGGAGCTAAAACTGTTAAAATTTCTAGCATGTTGGATAAGCCTGAAAGACGACTTGTTGAAATTTCAGGAGATTTTGTAGGGTTTGCAGTTCCAAATGATTTTATTGTTGGTTATGGTTTAGATTATAATCAATCATATAGAAATCTACCATATATAATTTCACTAAAAGAAGAAGTTTATAAATAAAATAATAGGAGGAAAAACGTGAATAAAAAAAGTAAAGCGTATCTTATATATTTGATACCAATTATATTTTTAACTGTGTATTTTTTTGTAATAAAAACTTCAACTCCTGTAGTTAAAGAATATACAGTTACAGAGATTGTATCAAAAATAAAAAATGATGAAGTTTCAGAGATAACAACTCAAGGTGCCTATATTACCGGGAAATTAAATGATAAGGATAAAACTGAATTTAAAACTTACTTACCACAAGAATTTAGATTTCAATTTTATGAAAATTATTTAAAATCAAAGGTAGAGAATAATACTTTGAAATATAATGGTAAAGCTGAACCTACAAAGCCTTTTTATATTGAAATTTTACCAACTCTATTACTTTTGGTAGGACTTGGAGTCGTTTGGTTCGTATTTATGAAACAAGCTCAAGGTGGCGGAAAAGTAATGAACTTTGGAAAGAGCAAGGCAAAACTTCATAAGGACAAGAAAAATGATGTTACTTTTGCTGAAGTTGCTGGTCTTGAGGAAGAAAAAGAAGAATTACAAGAAATTGTAGATTTCTTGAAATCTCCAAAAAAATATAGTGATATAGGTGCAAGAATTCCAAAAGGTGTTTTGATGGTTGGTCCTCCGGGAACTGGGAAAACATATCTTTCAAGGGCTGTAGCAGGAGAAGCAAAAGTTCCATTTTTCAGCATAAGTGGTTCTGACTTTGTTGAAATGTTTGTCGGTGTAGGAGCTTCAAGAGTTAGAGATTTATTTGAAGAAGCTAAAAAGAATGCTCCTTGTATAATATTTATCGATGAAATAGATGCTGTTGGTAGAAGAAGAGGTGCAGGACTTGGTGGTGGACATGATGAAAGAGAACAAACATTAAACCAATTACTTGTTGAAATGGACGGTTTTGGTGTAAATGAAGGAATCATTGTTATGGCTGCAACAAATAGACCTGATATACTTGACCCAGCTATTTTAAGACCAGGTAGATTTGATAGACAAATCTATGTTGGAATTCCAAATGTAAAAGAGAGAGAAGCAATTCTTATGGTTCACACTAGAAATAAAAGATTAGATCCAGATGTAGACCTTAAAGCTATTGCAAAACATACAACAGGATTTACTCCTGCAGATCTTGAAAACTTATGTAATGAAGCTGCTCTTTTATCTGCAAGACAAAACTTAAAGAGTATTCCTATGAGAATCTTTGAAGAAGCTGCAATAAAAGTTGTTGCAGGACCTGAAAAGAAATCAGCTGTTGTAACTGATAGAGATAGAAAGATTACAGCTTACCATGAAGCGGGACATGCTATTGTCTCAAGATTTGTACCATTATCAGATCCAGTTCAGATGATTACTATTGTACCAAGAGGAAGAGCTGGTGGATTTACTGCTTATTCTCAAGATGAAGATAGTCAATATATGACTGTGAATGCTATGAAGTCAAGACTTGCAACGATGCTTGGTGGACGTTCAGCTGAACTTATAATTTTTGAAGATTTTACAACTGGGGCGTCCAGTGATATTGAAAGAGCTACAAAAATTGCAAGAAGTATGGTTACAACTTATGGTATGAGTAGTAAAATTGGACCAATAAATTATGATATGGGAGAAGAAGAAACTTTCTTAGGAAGAGACTTTGGTAAAGGCAGATCTTATTCTGAAGATGTTGCCAGACTTATCGACGGAGAAGTTAAAGACCTTCTTGATCAAGCTTATGAAACTGCTCAAAATATTCTAAGAGAAAATATAGAATTTTTACACATAATTGCAAAAAAACTTTTAGAAGAAGAAACTATAAGTGGAAAAGATTTTGAAGATATGTATAAAAAATACATGGGAATTGAAGAAGAAAAAGATGGAGTTTCTGAAAAAACAGTTTTTGAGGATAGTAATGTTATTGCTGAAGAACAAAATACTGCTGAAGAAGTAAATAACTCAGAAGAAACTATTGAATTAGGAAAAACTGAAACAGAAGATAATTAAAATTAAGTAGAAGCTTGCTTCTACTTAATTTATATGGAGGATTTATGGGAAGCAACGATATTTTATTGATAGTATTTGGTATAATCTTAATATTTGTAATTAAGAAAATAGTAGCAATGTTTCAAACTAGAAAGAAATTAACAGGAAAAGTTTATACCATTGGCCTTAGAGGAAGAAAGGTGTTATTTGGACTATCTATAGCATTGGTGGGATTTGGAATTGTATATGCTGTAAATGTTCAAGATATCTTTAGTGTAGTATATGTATTGATTGGTATTACATATTCTATAGTTTCTCTAGATAGATTATATATTGGAGAAAATGGATTTTGTTTTGATGGAAAGATTGCAGAATTTAAAAAAATAAAAAAATGGGGTGCTTTAAATGATAAATTTTTTGAAGTGTTAGTTTCCGGAGAATTAAAAGATGAAGTCTTAACAATTCCTCTTACTAAAGAAAATTCTGAAAAACTATCTGCAATTATTAAACAACATAAATCAAAAACAAAGGCGAAAAAATAATGAAACTATATGAAAAAGATAATTTAGTAATTTTAGAAGAAGTTGAGAATTTTGATGTAAGAGCAATATTCACTTGTGGACAGGCTTTTAGATGGTATGAAGAAAGTGATGGAAGTTTTACAACAGTACATTTAGGAAGAGTTTTAAATGTTTTAAATGAAAACGGCAGGGTTATATTCAAAGGAACTAATTTGGAAGAATTTAATGAAATTTGGATGGATTATTTTGATTTGAATACAGACTATAAAGAGATAATAAAAGAACTGTCAAACAATGAAATTTTAGCAAATGCAATAGAATATGGGAAAGGTATCAGGATATTAAATCAAAATCATTTTGAAATGTTAATAAGTTTTATAATTTCAGCTAATAATATGATTCCTAGAATAAAAAAATCTATTGAAGTAATTTCTACGAGATATGGAAAGCTTATCTGTGAAGATAAAAATAGAAAATATTATTCCTTTCCAACTATAGAAGAATTAAGTAAGGCTACTGTAGAAGAATTAAGAGAATTTGCAAAAGTAGGTTTTAGAGATAAAAGAATTTTTGATACAGTAAATATGATTTTAAACGAAAAAATTGACTTAGATAATTTTGAAAATTTAGAAACTGATATTTTAAGAGAAGAACTATTAAAATTTTCAGGTGTTGGAAATAAGGTTGCAGATTGTATAATGTTATTTTCATACAAAAGAGGAGAAGTTTTTCCGGTTGACGTTTGGATTAAAAGAGTGATGGAGGAATTTTTTATTAAAGAAGAAACTCCTGTGAAAAAAATTGCAAAAGAAGCAGATAAAATATTTGGAAAATATGCAGGCTATGCACAACAATATCTTTTCTACTACGGAAGAGAAGAAAAAATAGGAAAGTAGAAATATGTACCGATTTGATCGGTACTTTTTTGTATTCTTTTGTTTAATATTTTAAAATTTTAATAAAAAATTTTAAATTTTTAGTAAAAAAGTATTGAATAAAGATTTATTTGTGATATAATATTTATTGTTTAATATAGAGATATTTATAGTTTAATATATTGTTATATTGGGAGAAAGAAAATTGGATATTGGAGAAAAAATTAAAAATTTAAGGACCATTTTGGGACTTACACAAGAAGAACTTGCAGAGAGGGCAGAGCTTACTAAAGGCTTTATTTCTCAGCTAGAAAGAGGACTTACTTCACCATCTATTAGTTCTTTAGAAGATGTTTTAGAAGCACTTGGAACTAATATTTCAGATTTTTTTAAAGAAGAAAAGGAAGAAAAATTTGTTTTTCAAAAATTTGATGCTTATGAAACTATTTTTGAAAATGGAAATAGTAAATTAGAGTGGATTGTTCCAAATGCACAAAAAAATTCAATGGAACCGATAATAATAACTTTGAATGAACAAAAAAGTTTTTCAAGGACTTATGAACCTTTTGAGGGAGAAGAATTCGGTTATGTTTTAAAGGGTAAGGTTGAACTTCATCTTGGAACAAAGGTATTTGTTTTAAAAGAGGGTGAATGTTTTTATACGAGTGGTCAATTTGAAAGAAGTATAATAAATTTGTCTAAAAAAGAATCTAAGGTTTTGTGGATTACTAATCCACCAAGTTTTTAGGAGGAATATATGGGAAATCACGCAGTCGAATTAGTTAATATAAATAAAAGATTTGGAGATAATATTGTTCTTGACGATATAAATTTATATATTAGAGATAAGGAGTTTTTAACTCTTTTAGGTCCATCAGGTTGTGGAAAGACAACTACGTTAAGACTTATTGGAGGTTTTGAAACTCCTACTAGTGGAAAAATTTTATTTGAAGGAAAAGACATTTCAAATGTTCCTCCTTATGAAAGAAATATAAATACGGTCTTTCAAAAATATGCTCTTTTTCCAAATATGAATGTTTATGAAAATATTGCTTTCGGTCTTAGAATTAAGAAGATACAAGAAAGCATAATAAATGAAAAAGTTAAAGAAATGTTAAGACTTGTAAACTTGAAAGGATATGAAAAAAGATCTATTCTATCTTTAAGTGGGGGTCAACAACAAAGAATTGCAATTGCAAGAGCTTTGGTAAATGAACCAAAAGTTTTACTTTTAGATGAGCCACTTGGTGCTTTGGATTTACAACTTAGGAAAGATATGCAAGTTGAACTGAAAAATATTCAAAAGAGAGTTGGGATTACATTCGTTTATGTAACTCATGACCAGGAAGAAGCTCTTACAATGAGCGATACTATTGTTGTTATGAATGACGGTAAAATTCAACAAGTTGGAACTCCAATTGATATTTACAATGAACCTAAAAATGCCTTTATAGCTTCTTTCATTGGAGAAAGTAATATTTTAGACGGAGTTATGAATGAAGATTTTGTCGTAAGTTTTTCAAGCAGAAGTTTCAAATGTGTTGATAAAGGCTTTTCTCCAAATGAAGAAATTGATGTAGTAATTCGTCCGGAAGACTTGGAGCTTGTTGATGAAGAAAATGGAATGTTGGTAGGAATTGTGAAGTCTGAAATTTTTAAAGGGGTTCATTATGAACTGCTTGTTAAGGTTGGAGAAGTTGAATATATGGTGCATTCTACAATTACAAAACCTATAGGTTCAAAAGTTGGACTTAGAGTTACGCCTGATAATATTCACATTATGAAAAAAGGAGCTAAAGAAATATAGATGAAATTTAAGAGGTTTGCATATCCATACGTTGTATGGTTAGTAATTTTTATTGTTGTTCCTCTGATTTTCATAGCAAAATATTCTGTTGACTATGGAGGAGAAAATTTTCTTTTTTCATTGGAACATTACAAAAGATTTTTTAATCCGACTTATATTAAAGTCTTATTAAGATCTTTAAGAATGGCGGTTTTATCTACAGTATTATGCCTTATAATTGGTTATCCTTTTTCATATTTTATTTCAAAGTTTAAAGTTAAAACTAGAAATATGATGATTTTGTTGGTTGTAATTCCGATGTGGATGAACTTTTTACTTAGGACTTATTCTTGGATTAGTATTTTGAGTAAAAATGGACTTTTAAATTCGATTTTAAATTTTTTTGGATTATCAACTGTAAATTTAATGTATTCTAATGTATCAATTTTAATAGGGATGGTATATAATTTTTTACCTTTTATGATTTTACCTATTTATACAACTTTGATTAAAATAGATAAGGAATATATTGAAGCATCTCACGATTTAGGTGCTAATAGAGTTAAGACTTTTACTAAATTAGTATTTCCTATGAGTTTACCAGGAGTTATTACGGGAATAACAATGGTATTTATCCCCGCAATTTCAACTTTCGAAATATCTGCTCTTTTAGGTGGAAATAAAGAAAATTTAATAGGGAATATAATTGAACAACAATTTAGAGTAACAGGAAATTGGAATTTTGGCTCTGCAATGAGTATGGTACTTTTAGTTATGATTTTGGTTTCACTTTTCATTATGAATAAGTTTGATCCAGAGTATTCAAAAGAGGTGGAAAATGGAAAATAAGTTAAAAAAATTATATATTTCACTTGTATTCATATTTATATATGCACCTATTTTTGTACTTATACTTTATTCATTCAATGATTCAAAACTTCGTGGGTCTTTTACAGGAATTACTTTTAAATGGTATGTTGAATTATTTAATGATAGAGAGGTCTTGAGAGCTCTATATTATACAATACTGATTGCTGTTCTAACTACGGTAATTGCAACTTTTATAGGTACCGTTGCAGCTATCGGGATATATTATATGAAAAAAAGTGAAAAGTTTGTAGTTTTAAATTTGAATTACATTCCAGTTTTAAATCCGGATATAGTAATAGCTATTTCACTTATGGTATTATATAAAGTTTTTAATATCGATTATGGATTTTTAACTTTGCTTGCTTCACATATTGTACTTGCAACGCCTTATGTAATACTTTCTGTTTATCCAAAGATGAAACATATGAATAAATTTTTACCTGAAGCAGCAATGGATTTAGGAGCAACACCTTTTTATGCACTAAGAAAAGTAATTCTTCCTGAAATTAAACAGGGAGTTTTTGCTGGGGCATTGCTTGCATTTACCCTTTCGTTAGACGATTTTGTTATAGCATATTTTAACAGTGGAAATGGTGTTGTAAATTTGAGTACACAAATTTACTCTATGGCAAGAAAAGGGATAAATCCATCAATAAATGCTCTTTCAACATTGATGTTTATTGCAATGCTTGCTCTTTTACTAATTATAAATAAGAAAAGTGAGGATGGTATTTTGTATGACTAAAAAGAATATATTTTTAAAAATATTTTTTTCGCTTTGTGTGATATTTTTGTTTTCTTCTTGTAACAAAAGAGAGGGAAATGTTGTAAATATGTATAATTGGGGAGAGTATATAGATAAAGAAGTCTTGGATGAATTCACAAGAGAAACTGGAATTAAAGTAAATTATGAAACCTTTGTTACAAACGAAGATATGTACTTGAAGATAAAACAAGGGGGAAGTAATTACGATATAGTAGTCCCTTCAGACTATATGATTGAAAAGATGATTAAGGAAGATATGCTTGAACCAATTGATAAAAATAAGCTTTCAAATTATAAGAACATAGATTCAAAATTTTTAAATAAGAGCTATGACCCTGAGTCAAAATATTCAATTCCTTTGTACTGGGGAACATTGGGTATTTTATATAATAAAAATTTAGTTGATGGAGAGATTACTTCTTGGGCTGATTTATGGAATGAAAAGCATAAAGATAAAATTATTATGTTGGATAGTTCAAGAGACAGTTTAGCAGCAGCACTTTTAAAAAATGGATTTTCTATGAATTCGAGAAATAAAGAAGAATTAGAAATTGCTAAAAAAGATTTAATAAAGCAAAAAAAATCAATACTTGCATATCTTGTAGATGAAACAAAAGATAATATGTTAGCTGAAAATGCTGCGATTGCAGTGATGTATTCTGGAGATGCGACTGAACTTTTAAATGCAGACAAAAAATTTAAGTATGTAAAACCCAAAGAGGGAACAAATCTTTGGTTTGATTCAATGGTAATTTTAAAAAATTCAAAGAATAAAGAAAATGCACATAAATTGATAAATTTCTTAATCAAAAAAGAAATTTTAACAAAAAATATGGATTATACATGTTATGCAGTTCCGAATCAAGAAGTGATTAATAAAAATAAATTAGTAAAATCTGTAACAGAAATTGACGATAAATATTTTAAAAAAATGGAAGTATTCAAAGATCCATCAGATTTTATAAAAGAATATGATAATATCTGGACAGATGTAAAAGCTGATTAAAAAAAGGCATAGATTTTCAAAATCTATGCCTTTTCAAATTAAAATTTATTTATCTAATAAATATTCCAACATTAATTTATATGTATTTTCGATACCTAAGATATGAGTTCTTTCATAGCTGTGGCTAGCATCAACCCCTGGACCGATTAATGCACAACGAATATCATTTCCTGCTCTAAGTGCAGCAGTTGCATCTGATCCATAATGTGGATAAATATCAATTCTGTAATTAATTTTCTTTTCTTCAGCAATTTTTCTCAATTTATTTCTCATTCCTAAATCATAAGGCGTTGAAGAATCCATTGCACAAATTGTTACAGCTCTTTCGTCGGATTCTTGCCCAACTCCAGGAGCTGCCATATCTACAGCAAAAAATTCAACAGTATTTTCAGGAATAAAACTAGAACCATGACCAATTTCTTCGTAATTACTTATAAAGAAATTAATTGTATTTTTAGGTTTGATTTTATTATCAACTAAATATTTAGCAAGTCCCATCATAGCTGCTATACAAGCCTTATCATCCAAATGTCTTGATTTAATAAAACCTGATTCATAAATTCTGCATCTTGCATCTAAATAGATGAAATCTCCAACAGAAATGCCAAGTTTTTTAACATCTTCAGCATTTTCAACAACTTCATCAATTCTTACTTCCATATTTTTTATAGAACGTTGAGCAGTAGTTGTAGTATCATAAACATGAACTGAAGCTTCATTATATAGAACCGTTCCCGGAATTAACTTTCCGTTAAAAGTTTTAATAAATACATTTTCAGTTTCAACACTTGTTGGAGAAAAACCACCAACTAAACTAAAAGCTAAACGTCCATTTGCTTTTATTTCTTTTACCATTAAACCTAATGTATCAACATGACCTGAAAAAGTAATTGCTTCTTTTTCTTTGCCTTTTATTGTAGCTATTAGAGCATTCTTATTAGTTCTTTTTGTAGGAATATTCAATTCCTTAAACTTTTTTTCCATAAAACTAATCGCATTTTCAGTATCTCCAGTAGGACTGTAGATATTTAATAACTCTTCAAGTAAATTTGTAACATAATTTTTATCCATAACAACCTCCAAATTTATTTTATATGTTTATTATACACGATATTAAAAAGATTGTAAATTGTTAAATGTACAAATTGTAATAATAAGTTATTCACTAAAAATTTCAAAAAGTGTTTTATAATCTTTAAAATTTTTTCATTAATAAATTTGATAAATTATTACATTAATCACAGTAAGACAATATTAAAGTTAAATTTATTGACAAGTAATGAAATAAGATGTATCATTTAACTAGAAGGTAAATTTTTTATATTACTTGTATTATAAAATCTATAAAAATATCAAAAGTGTACGTTATAACAGGAGGTATTTATGAAAGAAAGAAAAAATTATTTTAAAATTAAATAATTAATATCCGCTTTATGTATTTTTATGCTACTTTTTAACTTTACAGTTTCAAGTATTGTAAATGCAGAAAATAGAGCTAATAACAATATTGTTGCATATAATGATAACAGTAACAACAATAATAGTGAAAAATTTGATATTACTGAAAATACGATTACAATAAATGGAGTTAGTATAACATGAAGAAGAAGTAATAAATGCAAGAAAAACTTTAAAATTAGTAAAGAAAAATGTAATACCGAAAATAAATGTCAAGATTAAGCTACTTAGTGATAGTGGAGAATATGGTGGAATATTGACTTTTGATGTGAATTCAGCATCAGCATTGAAATCAATAGGAGTAGGTGTTGTAGGAGCTTTTGGCATAATAGGCTATAGATTAGGACTTGTTGAACATGCTTATGAATTTTGGAGATGTAGTATAGATGGTTATAAATTAAATATCTTCTTTACTCCTGAGGGTATGTTGGTAAATAATTATTCAATCAGTTATTCTTGGTTTACAAAAGCATTAATGGAAAATGTTGATAAAAAAGAAGAACCAAAAACTGAAGCTGAAGAGGAAGATTACTTAGGTGAAGTATTAGAAGGGGCTAAAAAATTAAAAGATAAAAAAGGAAAATCAAAGCAATGGGAAAAAGATGGAGGCTATGAAAAGGCATTAGAAGATTTTAATAGTTTGAAATTAGAAGGTTCAGAGATATGTCTGACTCTGAAGGAGAAAAGAAAACTGGAGTACTGCCTGATGGAAGAAAAGTAACTGTTAGAAAGTTTGCAAAACAAGGAAAGTCTACATTGGAAATTATAACAGAAGTAGGCAAAAAGATAACAAAGAGAATAAAGATTAGGTATAAATAAGGATATGATTATGAATGATTTTCAATTAAAAGAAAAAATAAAACATTCTCTTAGACTTGGGATGGGTATATGGGAAAAATGGAATCCTAGAAATCATTACTATTTATATAATGATTTTTTTGGAGATTATGAGGAAGATTCAAGATTTGAATTAAATGATAAGGGATTAAAATTTTGTTTAGTGAATGATCAAAGAGGATATAAAATAACATTAACATTTAATTTAAAAAATCTTTTCAAAATCATAGGAACAGACGAAACATATAGATGTGGATCCTTTTGTACAGGAATTGAAACTATTGGAGAAAAATTTGAAAGAACCAAGATATTTAAAGTAGAATATTCATATTTTCAAAACTACTATTACGAAAATTTTAAAGATGAGCTAAAGGATAAGATTTTAAATTATTTTATAACTGGTTGTAGTAATTATATTTTTGAGGCTTTTTGTGTTGAAGAACCAAAGATTAGTTTTGAAAAAATTGAGGTAAAAGAAAATGAAGAGATAGAACTTAAAGAAGATAATAAATATGGTTATTTTGACGATGATGAAGATGAAGAATATATAGGAGAACCATATGATTTTGACGAAATAATATTGCCATTTGATAATTATAAATTAGAGAGTTTTAATCTTGAACGTGATTATTATGTATTTATACTTTATAGTAAAAATGCTAATAAAAGATATAAAATTACTTTTTATTATAATAATGTACATTCTATTATGATTAATAGAAGAAAATATTTCAAAGGAAAAGATGTTGAATGTGAAATGGTTAACGATGGTATTAGAATTTTTTATGAGATAGAAGATTCGGAATTTTTTGAATGGTACAAACAAGAACCTTTATGGGACTTTGGCACTGATGATTTAAGGCATATAAGATTTAATGGTTGTGATGATTTTGTAATAGATTTTATTTTTGAGTGTTGTGAAATAGGTGTAATGGAGATTTAGTTAAGGGATGTTTCGACATCTCTTTTTATTTTATAAAATTAGATTTTTTTATAAATTTAAGTAGGATTGTTGAATTTATGCTTGTTATTATAAATATATGAAATTAAATGAAGTTTAAATTATATATTTATAATATTTTTTTGTTATTAGAAAATTTTTTTAATTAGGTTTAATATTGTTCATAAAAAATTCCATAGGTAAAATTCTAGTATAGCTGTTTTTTCACTTTTTGTTTATACTCAAAATTCTCACTAAAATTCACAAAAAAAGGATGCCTCTTTAAAAAACAGAGACATCCATTGTTTAATTAATAACATACATTTATTAGGCAGATGTCAAAATACGACTACCTTTAAATTTTAATTTTTTAAGCATCAGATCTTGAAAAACCATTTTTCATTTCACAGCTTGCTGTGTAAAGAACTTTACTTAATAAATCAATTGTTTGTTTCTTTAGTTCTGTTGCAATTTCTTCGTTTGCTTTTTCGCAAAATTCAACAACTTTTCCTTTAGCTACTTTTTTACCTAGGAATTTATTGTCGTATTTATTTATTATTTCAGTACATTTTGATTGAATAGCTAATTGGTAACGTTCAATATGTGAACTACAAGATGCAAAATGAGCATCTGCCAAAGCTGCTACTAAACGATTTGTCCAATAAAAATCTTCTGTTGTAGGTACTCCTGTAGTATTTGCAAGATATTCAGGTGTCTTATCTATATTTACATAGAAAGGAATCATTGCATTAAATACATTTGAACCAAGAGCAAGCCATTCAATGCTTCTAATTGCTTCAGGCATATCAGGTCTTATTTGAACTAGTCCTAAGAAGTTATTTCTATTAATTCCAATTGGTCTGAATTTTCCTTTTTCATCTGCAAATTTTCCATAAGGGTCATAAGGAGTTCCTTGGAAATGATTAGAAAGTGCATATTTAATATCTTCAACAGTTATTTTTTTGTCTGGAGTCCTGCACCATGGAATATCATCTGATTCAGGAACATAATCTGCTTCTATTCCATCCCAATAATTTGTAAGTGGATTGAAATATCTTTGTAATACCCAAGCACGAGGAGTATTATAAGTATGATCTGCGTCAGAATGGCTACCAAAAGCTTCTCTAGGATTTAAACTTCCATCAATAGAAAGATCTAAATGGTATCTATTTATAAATTCTTTTAAATCTGCAGAGCACATATATTCTTTTTGTTTTCCAAAAGCATCGTCTAAATCAAAATAATCAAGACCAAGTTGGTTTGGCATAATTACGTAACAATCATCTGGAACACGTCTTGCAATCCAATGATGACCTCCGATAGTTTCTAACCACCAAATTTCATTTACATCTTGAAAAGCTATACCGTTCATTTCATAAGTGCCGTATTTTTCTAAAATTTCTCCAAGTCTAATTACACCTTCACGAGCGGATTTGATATATGGTAAAACTAAAGTAACCATATCTTCTTCACCAATTCCACCAACTTTTTCAGGAACATAATTCTTATCTCCTTTTTTTCCAACGGCAGGAACAAAATTTACAAGAGGATCAGCACCTAAAACTCTTTCGTTAGAAGTTAAAGTTTCAGTTGCGGACATGGAAATATTTAATTCATTAACACCACAAGCGCCCCAAATTCCTTCACTATCAACTGCATTAGGCATACAAGTATAACGCATAGGATTAGTAGGTAAATCAATTTCAACATGAGATAAAACTGATTTATATTTTACTGGTTGATCTTTTGGATGAACAACTATAAATTTTTTTTCTAAAAATCTACCTGATGGAGAGTCCTCGTTACGCGCAACCATTGTTGATCCATCATAAGTAGCATTTTTTCCGACTAAAATTGTAGTACAAGCCATAATAAAATCTCCTTTCAAAATATATCTTTTTGCATAAATTGTGTAACATTTTCATTTATGCTACAAATATATTATACTCTGAAAAAAATAAAAAGTAAATATATTTAATAATAAATATCAAAAATAATAAAAAATAAATTTAATAATTTTTAAATTCCTCTTTCAGCCATAATTATTTCAATTTCATTTTCATTAATTCCTACCATAGCTTCTCCAAGATTTTCAGAAACTTTAGCAATAACTTTAGGGTCATTATAATGTTTAACAGCTTCAACTATTGCCTTAGCTCTTTGTTCAGGATTTCCTGATTTAAAAATTCCTGAGCCTACAAAAACACCTTCTGCTCCTAATTGTCTCATAAGGGCTGCATCTGCTGGAGTCGCAACTCCACCTGCTGAAAAATTAACAACAGGAAGTTTTCCATTTTCGCGAACATATTTTAATAGTTCATAAGGAACTTTAAATTCTTTTGCTTTTTCAAATAATTCATCTTCTGCCATCGCAGTTACTTGACGAATTTCACCTTGAATTTTTCTCATATGTGATACAGCTTGAACAACATCTCCTGTACCTGCTTCTCCTTTTGTACGAATCATTCTTGCGCCTTCTTGAATACGCCTTAGAGCTTCTCCTAAATCTCTTGCACCACATACAAAAGGCGTATCGAATTTTGTTTTATCTACATGATGAATATTATCTGCAGGGGATAGCACTTCACTTTCATCAATATAATCTATTCCAATTTCTTGCAAAATTTGAGCTTCAACAAAATGTCCAATTCTACATTTTGCCATAACTGGAATTGAAACAGCTTTCATTATACTTTTAATCATTGCAGGGTCGCTCATTCTTGAAACTCCACCGGCTACACGAATATCAGCAGGGATTCTTTCTAAAGCCATAACTGCTACGGCTCCTGCTTTTTCAGCTATCTTTGCTTGTTCGGGTGTGGTAACATCCATTATAACTCCCCCTATAAAATTTTGTGTTAAATCTTTCTTTTTCATAATAATTTTTTCTCCTTAAATAAATTTTACATAAACAGTATAATATATTTTTGATACTAGAGAAAGAACCAAAATTGATATAAAAAATGGTATCAGATTAAGATTTAATAACACACAAAATTTTCCCTTCTTCAAAGGTTATTTTTGCAAAATCTGATTCTATAATATTACTTATGCAAAGAGAGTCGCCTTTTTTAAGAGTAATATTTTCTACATTATATTCAAAACCTGACAATGTTAATTTTTTTATTTCTTCTGAAAATGGAATAAAGGAAATTTTTGTATTTGATAGATTGTTAAATTCAAAATTTTTTTCTATTTTAAATAGCGTTTCATTTTCTTTTAAGAAATATAAATTATCATATTTAAACATTAAATTAATATTTGTAAGTTCATGAGCTATATCTCCTCCAAATGCTCCAATACAATATATTTTATCGTAAGTTTTATCTTTAACGTAATTTAAAATTAATTCAGAATCTGTAAAATTTTTATCTTCAGGGAATTTTTTTATAATTACATTTTTTTTCTCATAAAAATTTAAAATATCTTTATTAATTGAATCTAAATCTCCCCAAATTTCATTTGGAATTAAATTTAATTCATAGCAAAGATTGGCTCCTCCGTCTGCACAGAATATATCACCTATATTTTGCATAAAGAAATTTTTAAAATATTCTACATTTCCTAAAAGTTTTCCATTAAAAAATATATAAGCAAATTTCATATTTTTTCTCCTAATTTTTTCTATATTTATATTTTAACACAATTTAAAAATTTTTAAACTATTGAATATTTTGTTTATTAGGGGTATAATTTAATAAATTGAAGTAAAAATTTTACATAAAAGGAGGAGATATTATGTATTTAGAAAAAATCAATTCACCAAAAGATATAAAAAAATTATCTATTGATGAATTAAAAGAGTTAATTGTGGAGCTTAGAGCACATTTGCTAAAAAGACTTAGCGAAAAGGGGGGACATATAGGTCCTAATCTTGGATCATTGGAATTTACAGTTGCACTTCATTATGTTTTTGACTCTCCAAAAGATAAGATTGTTTTTGATGTATCTCATCAAACTTATGTTCACAAAATGTTGACAGGAAGAAAAGATGCATTTATGATTCCCGAAAAATATAGTTCAGTTACGGGATATACTTCTCCTAAAGAAAGTGAACATGATTTCTTTACTATCGGGCATACTTCAACTTCAATAAGTCTTGCATGCGGTCTTGCAAAAGCTAGAAATTTAAAAGGAGATAACGAAAATATTATTGCAGTTATAGGAGATGGTTCTTTAAGTGGAGGAGAAGCTTATGAAGGACTTAATAATATTTTTGAACTTGATAGTAACATGATTGTAGTTATAAATGATAATAATCAATCCATTGCTGAAAATCATGGAGGTATTTACAAGAATCTTTTTGAACTCAGAAAAACAAAAGGAAAAGCTGAAAATAATATTTTTAAAGCCATGGGACTTAATTATATCTATGTTGATGAAGGAAATGATATTGAAGAACTGATTTCAGCATTTAAGTCCGTGAAGAACATTGGCAAACCTATAGTTGTTCATCTTTCGACAAATAAAGGTAACGGATTCAAACCTGCAGAAATAAATAAAGAAGATTTTCATTTTGGAGCACCTTTTGATATTGAAACAGGAGAATTTAAGAGAAATAAAAGTGGACAAAAAGACGAAGATTATAGTTCTATAACTTTAGACTTTTTGATAAATTCAGTTAAAAATGATAAAACTGTTGCTGTTTTGACTGCGGGAACACCTGGAGATTTTGAATTGTCAAAAGAAGTTAGGGAAAAAATGGGCAAACAATATATCGATGTTGGAATTGCAGAGGAACATGCAGTAGCTATGTCTTCAGGACTTGCAAAAAATGGTGCAAAACCTGTTTTTTGTGTATGTAGTTCATTTATCCAAAGGACTTATGACCAACTTTCTCAAGACTTGTGTCTAAATAATAATCCTGCATTGATATTAGTTTATTATGCGTCTGTTTATAGAGCAAATGATGTGACTCATCTTGGAATTTTTGATATACCGATGATTTCAAATATTCCAAACTTGGTTTACCTTGCTCCTACAAATAAAGAAGAACATTTAAAGATGATGGAGTGGGGATTAAATCAAAATGAACATCCTGTTGCAATAAGAGTCCCTGCATTAGATTTAATATCAACAGGAGAAGAAGACAAAACGGATTATTCTATTTTAAATAAATACAAAGTTACAAAAAAGGGAAAAGATGTGGCCATAATTGCTCTTGGTAATTTCTATAAACTTGGAAAAGAAATTGCAGATGAATTGGGAGACATTACTTTGATAAATCCAAGATTCATTACAGGATTGGATGAAGAATTGCTTGAAGAATTAAAAGAAAATCACAAATTGGTAATAACTTTAGAAGATGGAGCTATAGATGGAGGTTTTGGAGAAAAAATTTCAAGATTTTTTGGAACATCCGATTTAAAGGTTAAGAATTATGGGATTAAAAAGAATTTTCCGGATAGAGTTGTTGCAGAAAAATTACTCCTTGAAAATGGAATTTCAAAAGATTTAATCATCAATGATATCAAGGAAATATTGAATAAATAGGAGATAGGAGGTACTGGTTATGAGTAGAAAATTAGTTGCATATTTCAGTGCAAGTGGAGTAACAAAAAAACTTGCAGAAAGAATTTCAAAAATTGCAGGAGCGGATTTACACGAAATTGTACCTAAGGAAATTTACACAGATGAAGATTTAAACTGGATGAATGAAAATAGTCGTAGCAGTATCGAAATGAAAAACAAATCATTTAGACCTGAAATAGCAAACAAGATTAATAATATTGATGACTATGATACTATCTATGTAGGATTTCCTATTTGGTGGTATGTTGCACCTACAATCATAAATACTTTTTTAGAAAGTTATAATTTAACAGGAAAAACTATTATTCCTTTTGCGACTTCAGGAGAAAGTTTAATGGGAAATACTAACGAAGAATTGAAAAATTCCTGTAAGGGTTCAGTTCTAAAAGAAGGAAGAAGATTTGACATTAAAGATAGTGATGAAATAATTAAAAATTGGATTGAAAGTTTATAAAATGTTAGCCGACTTAATTTCAAGTCGGTTTTTTAGTAAAGAAACTTAAGCTTTCGGTAATATTAGATATTTAATGTTTTTTCAATAATACTGTTGTTCTACAATAAAAAGAGATTTCGTTTGAAATCTCTTTTTGAAATAACTAAGGTTCTATAATCTCTTTAATAATTTTTGGTATAATTTATAGTTTATTATATACGAAATTATTCCAATTAAAAGAATAATTAATATATCTACCAATAATACAATTGGTATTCTTATATTATTCTTTTTACCAAAATAGAAAATTGTTCCAAGGAAAACATATATACCATAGTTTATAAGAATAGAAACAAAACTTATTCCTGAACCACTATTTAAAG
Organism: Parvimonas sp. M20; assembly: GCF_035282425.1. NCBI lineage: Bacteria > Bacillati > Bacillota > Tissierellia > Tissierellales > Peptoniphilaceae > Parvimonas > Parvimonas sp. M20. The sequence goes on from NZ_JAYKBQ010000002.1 coordinate 157,531, forward strand.
CTTCTTTTGGAGTTTTCCAATCAAAATTAGGATTAACAAGCCCAAGTATCATATTTAACGATCCACTTGTAAATAAAGTTATAGAAGCACCAAGTATTAATGCTATATAAACTAAAGGATCAAATATATGAACAATAAGTGATAAAAGTATAATTATCATCAAAAATATAAAATATAAAAATTGACAAGCAAATATTCTTGCCAAAATTTGAGTATGGACTTTTATTGGTGCTGAAGCAACAATCCAAAAGGCTTTTCCATCCCTTGAAACAGAACTAGTAGTTAAAGATGTAAAACCTAAAACAATACCTAAGATGGCTCCAGTCGTAAAAGCATAAACCAACAACTCAAATGAAGTTGTTGAGGTAATAACCCAATAAAACGCACTCTCTACCATATCTTTTGCCTTAAAGAAAATAATACCAAAAGCCACAATAAGCATTACATTTTGAACTATTAATTGTAATACATATGTTGGTATTGTTAATATTTCGATAAATTCTCTTTTGAATAATACCATAAATTTACTTTGTTTAGAGTATGCAAGGCCACGGCTTTTTCTTTTTTCTATTACAGAAGAGTCTTCTTGTGATGCAACATTTGAACTTCTTAAAATTTCAAGATAGTTTCTATTAGCCAGAATTCTAAATATTAGTACTATTAAAATCGTAGAAACAACTCCGATTAGAAGACTAATCAAAACTGTTTGATAATCTTTAAAAATAATAATATCTTTAGGCCATACCGCAAAGAAAAATGTCTTTGAAAGTATTTCATTAACATTGCTCATGACAGAAGTTACTTCTGATCCTAATTTAGGAGATGAAAAACTTTGTGTAATTATCATATATAAAGAAAACCCTAGAATCATAAATAGGGTATATATAGCTTTTGCAAATTTATTGAAAAATTTACTTTTTCTAATAAGTTTACCGAATATCAGAACTATAATTCCTGAAAGTACTATTGATTCAATATTGAATAAAATCATAGAAATAGTTATAAAGATGTAATAATCAAATCCTCTACTTAAATTATAACCTAGTGAATAAAGTACTGCTAAAATTATAGTCTGTAATGATATAAAAAACACTATAGTCAATGCATAAATTCTAGCACTAATAATATCTTTTCCAGAAATTGGTAGAGATAACAAGAACTCACTCTCTTCAGTTTTTTCTATAAAAGAAAAAGCAGATGAAAGGGCAATGAATAATGTTACTACAAATATCATTGAAAAAATAGTTGTAAATAGGGGAATAGTGTGAGTATTAAGTATAAAACTGCTAATATTTTTTCCCAACACAGGCGCAACAAATATTATTAGAATAAAAGTTGTTAAAAGCCCAATGATTCCTTGAAATGCTGCTGATTTCTTTCCTTTTTTTGATAGTAAGTTTTGTTTTATTGACAAAATTGCAAAAAAATCAATAGAAACAAAATATTTTGTTAAAATCCAGAGTTTTGAATTATTCATTATCAGTTAACTCCAAGAATATTTTTTCAAGATCTTCATTTGCTTCATTTTGTTCCTTAAGATCTTGTAGATTTCCACAATATGCAATTTTACCTTTGTTAATAATACCAACTTTATCACAAATTTTTTCAGCTACCTCCATAATGTGAGTTGAAAAAATTACAGTTTTTCCACTATCTGCAAATTTCCTTAAAATATTTTTTAAGTTAAAAGAAGTCTTTACATCAAGTCCAACCATCGGTTCATCTAAAATTAGAACTTCAGGATCAATTATTAATGCACCTATTAAAACTAATTTTTGACGCATACCATGTGAATAACTTTCTATGGTGTTATAAATCGCATCTCCTAATTCTAATTCTTTATTATATTCTTCAATTCTTTTTGTTCTAAGATTTTTATCAACACCATAAATATCACAGATAAAGTTTAGATATTTAATTCCGGTCATTTTTGTATAAATATCTGGATTATCTGGAACATAACTTATAATCTTTTTTACTTCCATAGGTTTTTTTAGGGTATCTAATCCATTTACTGTTATAGTTCCTTCTGTTTGCTCTAAAATTCCTACAAGCATTTTTAAACTTGTGCTCTTTCCAGCTCCATTTGGGCCTAAAAAACCAAAAATTTCACCTTCATTAATTGTAAAGTTTACATTGTTAACGGCTTTGATTCCTTTGGAAAAAATTTTTGATACATTTTTAAATTCTATCATGTAAAAAATCTCCTTTCTTACTATTTATATTATTATATTTCTTACTATTTATATTATTATAATAAAAAATATTTTAAAATACAAGTAAAATTAAATCTATTTTTAATATAAGTAAAATTAATCGTTCTTATATAAAATTAATCAACAAAACATTGAAAAGTACTAATGATATATAAAAATAATAAATAAAATAAAATTTAATAATAAAAAAATTTAAAAAAATACGTTTAATATGTTTTATAATGGTTATAATACTAGAGGTAAAATTTAAAAGATGAGAAATAATATATCAAATTTTTAAAGAAAGATGGTTTTTAGCATAAAATAAAAGAGAAAAGCGGTCAACTATGAAATCTCTTTAGAAAATTTTTGACCAAGTAATCTAATATTACACTTAACCATGTAAAAAAATCTTTCAAATTATGTAAAATTTATTGAATTTTATTTTTTATTATGATATAATACTATCTGATAAAGTATTATGAAAATATATCTGTAGTTTGTATTTTAATAATTCAATGAATTTTCGTTAATATTTTTGATATATTTTTTTGTGTGTAATAAAATGCATTTATAGATTTTAATTTGATTAATTTATATTTTTAAGGAGGCATATTTTGAATTATATCTATTTTACTATTTCTGTAATAGTAGGGGTGTTGTTTGCTTTTATTGTGCCAATAATTGTTGATGGTTTAATACAGTATAAACAGAAAAACGCTAGAGTTGAGTATGTTGATAGGAAGCCGTCTGTTTTATTTTGTAGACTGTATTCGGCGATTACGGGGATAGTATTTAGTTATCTAGCATTTGTGTATTTTCCAAAATGGAAAGTTATGTTTTTATTAGTTTTTTGTTTAATCGCATGTGTTGGGACATTTGTTGATAATAGAATAAGGATAATTTCAAACGAAATGGTTGTTCTTATGCTTTTAATAGCAATACCATATCGTATCATAGACGGAGGTCTTCCGTATTTACTTAATAGTGTATTGTCTATGATAGGTATATTTGTTTTTTTAGTTGGAACTTTTTTCCTTATTGGAAAGTTTATGACTAGGTTAGCACCTGGTGGTGCTGGTGATTTAAAACTAATGATGACATTGGGTTTTTTAGTCGGTTATCCAAATATGATAATTGCAGTGTTTTTTACCATGATTGTTATGTTGATATATATAATCTTTGGATTAATTACAAAAAGATTATTATTTAAATCTTACATTCCAATGGCAGGATTTATTATGTTGGGGATTTTAGTTGGATTTCTTAGTGGAGGTATGAATTTATGGGAATTAATTCCAAAAACTGGACTAATATAGAAAAGTTTGTTTTTGAAGAAGATGGACAAGGAATGGTAGAGTATGCTTTAATACTTGCGGTTGTGTTTTTAGTGGCATTACCTGCTGTTGTATTGGTTGGAAAAGCAATAACTTCTATATACGTAGAGAAAATTGCTCCTGTATTGTTTAGTGCATTCGGCATCTAATTATTATACATTGAGGTGTATGATTTGATGTACATATAATTATTTTTAATCAATATTATATGAAATTATTTGAGGGGAGGTGAAATAAATGAACAAATTTATGAATTGGTTTGCTAACGAAGAAAGTGGGCAAGGAATGGTAGAATATGGTTTAATTATCGCATTAGTTTCAATCGTAGTAATAGCAATTTTAACAACAGTTGGAACTAATTTGAAAGGTATATTCGACAAGATTGCTAAAGCTTTAAAAACTGCTTAGTTGATGAGTCCAATATAGTATCTAACAGATACTAGAAATTTAGTAAAAATAAATAAATGGGAGGTGAAAAATATGAGCAAATTTATGAATTGGTTCGCTAATGAAGAAAGTGGACAAGGAATGGTAGAATATGGTTTAATTATCGCATTAGTTTCAATCGTAGTAATAGCAATTTTAACAACAGTTGGAACTAATTTGAAAGCTATATTTACTAAAATAGCTGGTGCTTTAAAATAATTGATATTTTGAAAGCTTAAATGTTTGCTAATAGCAACCCTAGCCAATGGAAGTTTCATTAAGATGAAACTTCCCCAGCTTAGGGAATTAAAGGTTATTAAATATGGATTATAGAGTAGTATATTCGTGAGACATGTTTTGTATGATTACTAAAACAAGTATGGTTTATATTTCTAAAATTTTGAAATTGTTAATTTTAGAAGAGTATCTTATAAAAATAGTAAAGGGGTGTTTAATGAGAAAGTATTTTAGAAAAAATTTAATAAAAAATGAAAATGGACAGGCTTTAGTCCAAATAGTTATACTTTTCATACCTGTTTTATTAGTTATATTAAGCATGATGGCGGATTTATGGAGAGTTTTTGACGCTAAGTTGTTGGTTCAATCAGCCGCTTCAGAATGTGCAATAAATATGGTTGAAAAATCCGATGATCCGGAAGGTGTTGAAAAATATGTAAGGCATGTTATATACACAGAATATGGGAATAGACTTAAGGCTGATAAAGTCAAGTTTAAGATGACTCCAACGGGAACTGAGTATGAAGAAAAATATAAATATCATTCAAATTTAGAGCATGAAGGAATAGAAACATCAAATAAGTTTAGAGATATGAAAATAGAAGTTTCTTATGATGTGGATTTAGTTCTTCCGCTCACAAAGGAGATATTTGGAAGTAACACGGTGAATGTTAAGTCTAGTTTTATAACGAGGGTAAGTAAAAAATGAGAAATATTTTGAAAAAATTTGTAAAAGCTGAAAGAGGACAGGCTATGGTTGAATTTGCCGTTGTCACTTTTTTTATATTTTTACCATTATCTCTTATGATAATGGATATAGGTTGGATGGCATATAATTACATTTCTTTTGACTATAATTACCGTGTAACATCATGGGAATTTAGAGTTGATGATCCTGATATAGATCGTGATCGTACTATTAGCGGTGGTGAGGCAAATAAGCTATTACTTAATGAATTTTCTAAGAAGAGTATTGCATTGAATCTTTCTAAAATCAGTATTAGTGATGCAACTATAAAGTTAACAACTCAAAGAAGAGATAAAAAATACCCAGATGGAGGAAAATCAGTTGAAAGAAGAAGATATATGAATATCACAGGAAATATAACATATAAATTTGAACCTCTTACTCCGATTGGAAAGACTTTTTTTGGGAAAGAGCATAATATTACAAAAAAGCTCGATAAGTTAAGAATAATGGAAGTTAAGAGTTAGAATAGGAGGTTATAATGCTAAGAAATAAGTTATCTAAATTCAAAAATGAGGAAAGAGGAGATATCTTAGTTTTAACCGCTGCAATGTTTACTGTTTTTATGCTGTTCTTGTCTGTTGCGACAGATTTGGCTATGGCATATAACAAAAGAGCTAAAATGTATGAAATTGGTCATGTTATGAGACAAACTAGATTTACTAAGGATCAAGATACTTTATCCCGCTTTATGAATGTTGAAGAACCAGGTAAGGAATATGCCAAAGGGTTTAATGAATATGCTAGAAAAAATGGATTTAAAGGGAAGATTACAGTTACCTATAATGAAACCCATCCACAAGCATTTGGGTATTCTAAAAGACAGTTTACGATTGATATGAAACTTGAGGATGTTTATGAAACTATGATACTTAGGGTTGTTAATATAAATGAACTTCCAATAACTGTAGTTATTCGTGGATCTGGGCATAAGTGGCATGGAGGAAAGAGTAAAATTTGGTATCCTAAAGACAATCCAAACTTTACTCATTATGAAACGACTTTTCCAGCGATTAAATAAGATATAAAAATTTAAAATAAAAAAATAATTTGAAAAAAGGAAGGTTAAAAATGAAAAAAATTAGAATAGTTGCTTTAGTTTCTGCACTTGCAGTTATGGTTTTTTTAGGAATTTATTTATCTGGAATATCTGGTTCTAGAGGGAGAAGTAAAGGTAGTGTTGAGGTTGTAGTTGCAAATGAAGATATACCAGCAAACTCAATAATTAAAGAGTCACAATTAAAGAAAATTTATGTTTCTAAAGATTCTGTGCCTGAAAACTCAATATCAAATCCAGATGAGATTGTTGGGAAAATGTCAAAATCTGCAATTTATAAGGATGAAGTAGTTATTAAAGAACGTATTATTGAAAAAGCAGAAGGAAATTCTTCACCTTATGGATTAGCTTATGTAGTGTCCGTTGGGAAAAGAGCTATGAGTATTGAAGTAACACTACCACAAGGAGTATCTAATTCATTAAAAGTAGGAAACTATATTGATGTTTATTATTCTGGAAGTGTTAAATATACTGTAATTAACTCTGGAAAAGGAAGTAATGATAATAAAGAAAAACAAAAAGAAGAGCTTACTAAAGAATTTTCAAAACTTCTTTTACAAGATGTTAAGGTTATAGGTCTTGAGTCTAATATAGAACAAAAAGATAGTGAAAAAGGATCAAATTATAAGACTGTTACTCTAGAACTTTCACCACAAGATTTTGCAAAATTAGTTTTTGCAATTAATAATGGAACTGTTTGGTTAGGCTTAAGAGCTGAGGGAGATCATGAAATCGTAAAAACAGAGGATGTATTGATAGATGACCTTGTTGATAAGTCTAAGTTATTAAAAGTATTAAAAGAAGAATTTGAACGTTAGGGAGGAATTATGGCTATTAGGGTATTGTTACTTGGAGAGTCTTGGGATGAACTCGAAAAGATTGAAGGTAAAATTACAGACAATGATTTTTCAATTGTCGGAGCTTCTGCAGAATTAGGAAGTGCATCAGATGAAGTTGTAGAACATGAACCGGATGTAGTGGTAATGTCTTGTTCAGATTTAAGCTGGGTTTTTAGGGCATGTCAACAAATTTATTTGCTTCATCCTAATGTTGTTACTGTTATGGTATCTGATGAAAAATCATATGAAATTGCTAAAAAGGCAATAGATTCAGGAGCTACTGCATATATTTCTCCAATTCCTGATTCTTCTGAATTTTGTGACAGATTGAAAAAAATATATTTCAATGAGAAGTCAAGAGTTTCAATGTTAATTGAAAATTCAGGTGTGCAAAGAAAAGCAGAAGTTATTACTGTTTTTGGTACAAAAGGTGGAGTTGGAAAAACAACTTTAGCCGTTAATTTAGCTGTTGAGCTTTCTAGAAAAAAAGCAAAAGTTGCTATTTTAGATTTAGATTTATTATTTGGAGATGCTCATATGTTCTTGGGCTTAGATGTTAAAGAAACAGTTGTTGAATTGTTACAAGAGAGAAAAGTTCCAACAATTGATAGTGTAAGAAATTATTTTTTGGTACATTCTTCAGGTGTTCAATTGCTATGTGCACCAATCAGTCCAGAATATGCTGAAAATGTTACAGCTTCTCAAGTTGAGCCTCTTTTAAATGTATTAAGACCTCATTATGATTATATAATAATTGATACAAACGCTGATTTTTCAGAATTAAATCTTTTATTACTTGAAGAAGCAAGTACTATACTTTATGTAACAGGACTTGATATATCACTTTTGAATAACTCAAAGAAAGGATTATTACTTTTGGATTCACTTAATTTAAGTGGAAAAATCAAAATAGTTGTAAGTAAATCTTTCAAAGGAGATATCTCTAAGGGAGATGTTGAAAAGATAATGGGTAAACCTGTTTTTGCTACAATTTCGAATGACTATATTGAATGTGTTAAGTCTTTAAATCAAGGGGTTCCAATTGTTCAAGGAAGTAAGAGCCCTATTGCTAAAGATATTGTTACTATTGCAGGTGCTTTTAGAAAACATGATTCAGAATCTGGAAATGATGAACAAGATGAGCCTCGTAAATTTTCTTTTGATTTCTTAAAATTGGGAGGTAGAAAGTAATGGCAAGTAATCTACTTAAAAGATTAGAGCAAGCTAAATCAATAAAAGCGTCTAGTTATAATTTGAAAAAAACAGATGATGACGATGACAAGACTGTCTATTATGATGAGTATGCCACTTTTAAAAATAGAGTTCACAAAGAAATTCTTGACCAAATTAATTTTGGAAATATTGTAGATGTTAAGGATAAGGAAGAAATTCATAATTTAATAAAAAACATTGTGGATGAATATGGAGCTGAAATTTCTCGTCCTATCAAAAATAGATTAATTTCAGAAATACAAGATGAAACTTTAGGTCTAGGACCTTTAGAAACATTACTTAAAGATGAAACTATAACAGAAATTATGGTAAATGGTCCTTCTCAAGTATATATAGAAAGAAATGGTAAGATTGAACTTTCTTCCATCCAATTTAGAGACAACAACCATGTTCTGAACATAATAGATAGAATTATTTCTCCTCTTGGAAGAAGATGTGATGAAAGTTCACCAATGGTTGATGCCAGACTGGCAGACGGATCTCGTGTTAATGCTATTATTCCACCAATTTCTCTTGTCGGTCCTTCAATAACTATAAGAAAGTTTTCAAAAAGGCCTCTTGAGATTGGTGATTTGATAAAAAATAATTCAATTTCTTACCAAATGTCTTCTTTCTTGGAAGCATGTGTTAAGGGGAAAGCAAATATAGTTGTATTCGGAGGGACTGGTAGTGGTAAAACCACTCTTCTAAATACGCTTTCAGGTTTTATTCCTGAAAATGAACGTATTGTTACAATCGAAGATGCTGCGGAACTTCAATTGAAACAGCCTCACACTATAACCCTAGAAAGTAGACCTGCGAATATTGAAGGTACTGGAGCTATTACAATAAGAGATTTGGTTAAAAACTCTCTACGTATGAGACCTGATAGAATTGTTGTAGGGGAAGTTCGTTCTGGAGAAGCATTAGACATGCTTCAAGCAATGAATACAGGACATGATGGTTCTTTAACTACTGCCCATGCTAATACTACCAGAGATTTACTTGCACGTCTTGAAACTATGGTTCTTATGGCAGGAATGGGCTTGCCTTCTCATGCTATTCGTGAACAAATAGCTTCAGCTTTTAATATTATTGTTCATCAAGCTAGACTTAGAGATGGTAGCAGAAAGGTAGTTGCTATTTCTGAAATTCTTGGAATGGAATCTGATACAATAGTTTTACAAGAGATATTCCGTTTCAAACAAGAAGGTTTTGATAGTACTGGAAATATTAGAGGAAACTTTGTTCCTACTGGTGTAAGACCAAAGATATTGCAAAGAATTACTGATGAAGGTGTCATGATTAACGATAATTGGTTTAATGCATAGGAGGGTTTATGGGTTTAATTATTAAATTATTACTGATTGGAGCTATAGGCACAATTGTGTATTATCTAGTATTTACAATATTGAGTGGAGATTTGCTTGCTTCATCAAGAGTAAATAGAAGAGTTAAGCATTTAACTAAAATGAATGAAATAAATGGTGCTAATGTAAACAAAAATTCACAGCATGGTTCTTCAGTTTTCTCTTTTATAGTTGTTTCTGATAAATTTAAGAGAAATCTTATGACTTCTGGGATTAAGTTAAAAGCAGAAGAATATGTTGTATTTTGGATTGTTGTTACATTATTACCTATGATGTTGTATTCTCTTATTAAAGGATTTAGTTTCATGTCATTAATTATAGCAGGGATTTGTTTTTTTTCAGTACCCGCTTGGGTTAAAACCGCTAGAAAGAAGAGAATGCAGAAATTTAATTATCAACTAAATGATGCACTTTTAATAATTAGTAATTCATTAAGAAGTGGTTTTACATTTAGACATGCTGTTGCAAGAGTAGCAGAAGATTTACCAGATCCTATTTCTGAAGAACTAAGAAGAGTAATTAGAGAGGTAAATTATGGAGCTAATATTGAGGATTCATTGAGAGCTTTAGCTGAAAAAATGCAAAGTAAAGAACTTGCTATGATAAATTCAGCTGTTGCAATTCAACAAAGATCAGGAGGAAACTTAGCAGAGATAATTGATAAAGTAAGCGAAACAATATCTGATAGAATTGAAATGAAAGGAAAAATAAGAGCCCTTACTGCTCAAGGAAGAATGGGTGGAATTATTATAGCATTAATACCAGTGGTAATTGGACTTGCAGTATCTGTAATTAATCCTGGATATATGAAGATATTTTTTGAGTCACCAATTGGGATATTCTTTTTAATTTTATCAATTATATGGGAATTGATAGGCTTTTTAGTTATTAGTAAAATAGTAGATGTTAAGTATTAGGTGATATTATGGTATATATAATTGTTTTATTGTCAGGACTTTGTGTATATTCAAGTATTTTGTTACTCTTAGGAGAAAAAGCAAGTAGAGTTGAGAATATAAGAAAGAGGATAAATAAAGCTGGAAAAGAAAATAGAATAAAAACGGATGATTTTTATGAAAATGTTCCATTTGCAGAGAGAGTTATAAAACCGATTGTAGACTTTTTTATAAAAGCTGTTTCTGATATGTTTCCAAGTAGTAAAGAGGTTGAAGATGAAACTTACCAAACGACTTTACTTCAAGCGGGAATTAGAATGAAAGCTAGAGATTATTATATCTTAAAACTTTTAGTTGTAGTTCTTTTTGCTATAATCGGTGGATTTTATTCTAAAGTAGTAGGACTTAGAGGATTATTTGGCTTTTTATTTGGTGGCATCTTTGGTGCTATTATTGGTTATCTTTTTATGACTTACTTGTTAAGAAGAAGAATAAGAATAAGAAAAGAGAATATGGAAAGACAATTTCCTGAGTTTTTAGATTTACTTTCCGTATGTATAGAAGCAGGATTAGGTTTTGATCAAGCTATACAATATGTAGTTGGAGAATATAAATCTGAATTATCAGATGAGTTTAGAATTGTAATGAGAGATATTTCTTTAGGGAGTACTAGAAAGCAAGCTCTATTAAAATTACAAGAGAGATGTTTAGTTGAACAAGTTAAGACTTTTAATGCTGCAATTATTCAAGCCGATGAAATGGGTATTTCTCTAAAGAAGATACTTTCAGCACAGTCTTATAATGCTAGACAAGCTAGAAAAAGAAAAGTTGAAGAAGAAATTCAAAGACTACCTATAAAGATATTATTTCCAATGTTAATCTTTATATTCCCGGTAATCTTTATTGTTCTTTTATTACCTGCTGGACTTTCAATAATTAAATCTCTTACATCAACGGGGTTATTTTCATGATAATTACTATAGTAAGAGATAATGAAGCTGTTTTAAAAGGTCCTTTACATCTTGCAGATTCTTTTTTTGCTAGATTTAAAGGACTTATGCTGAAAAAAAGCATAGGTGAAGAAGAAGGGATATTTTTTACAAATGTTAATAGAATACACACTTCTTTTATGAGATTTCCTATAGATGTTGTTTACTTTGACGAAGAATATAAAGTTTTACATATTGAAACTGTGAAACCTTGGAAACTAGGATCTAAAGTTAAAGGAGCAAAACATGTTCTTGAGCTTAATGTTGGAATAGGAAGTAAATTTAAATTAGATGAATATGTAAGTATTAATAGATAAAGTAAAGGAGGAATATTTGATATGGATAATAAAGATAATATTGAAAATGGTGAAAACAACGAAAATGTTGAAAGTAAAGATAACTTTGAAGGTAATGATGCAAGTGATTCTTCTGAAAAAAAAGATACTATCAGTAGAATCAGAAATAGAAGTATAGAAGATTTTTTAGAAACTAAATTAAAGACAGTATATCTTACAAAGGGTTATTCAAAATCTAGTGTTAAAGAATATGTTAATAATTTATTAAAAGAAATAGAATATCAAAAAGAAAATTTTAAAGATAGAATTAAAGAAGTTTTAGATGAAAAAGAAAAGATTTTAAATGAAAAAAACTTGTTATCAGATCAATTATTGGAAACTTCAGATTCCTTAGCTAAATATGAAAAAGAGGGAAGTAAAATTTCTGAATATCAAGATTTAATAGATAGATTAAATAAAGAATTAGAAATTGTTAAATCTGAAAATGAAAAATTCAAACTTGCAAGTAATGATGATGATAGAGTAAAGATATTGGAAGATAGTATTGAAATTCTTGAATCTGAAATTGCTGAATTGAGAAGCAACAATAGCGAGATTACACATACTGTATCAGATTTAAATACAAAATTGGAAGATGCTAATGGTTGTATTGAGTCTTTAAATTCTGAATTAGAAAGCGAAAAGCAAAAATTACAAGAAGCTAATGATTTGATAAACAATGAATTAGCTGAAAAAATTTCTGGATTGGAAAATCACAATAGAGAACTTGAAGAAGATAATAAAAAGCTTTCAGGAGAATTAGAAGAAATAACTGCGGAATTAGTTTTACTACAAGAAGCAGATGAATTCAACGGAGAGCTTGCTGCTAAAAACTTTGAACTTCAAAAACTATTGGACGATTTAAAATCTCAATATGTTGAATTTGATAAGGTAAAAGTACACAATCAAGAACTTGCTGAAGAAAATTTAGAGTTAAATAAGACTGTTAATGAACTTTCTGTTATTGAAAAAGAACAAGAAATTAAAATAATTGATTTGGAAAGTCAATTAAGTGACCAAAAAGTTAAATATTATGACGATTTGAAGAAACTTTCTGAAAAATTTGAATCTGAAAGATTATATTATGAAAAACTTGTTAATGATTGTAAGTTAGAATTAGAAGAAAAGGTTAAAGAAAATCAAGACCTAATTAATGAAAAAGAAGATTTACAATTGAGACTTTCAGCGTTCTTAAGATACTTGGATGAGTTATGTGAAAAGGTTAGTGGTATTAACTATATAAAATCTAATAGTGAAAATAATATTGAAAAAGTTGAAAATATTGAAGAAACTAAAGATGTCAATAGTGAAGATTTTACTGCTAATGATAATGAATAATTACATTATATAAGTATAATTAGGAAATATTTTCAGTAATTAAGTCTGGGGAGAAATTTTATAAAATTCTCCCTGTTTTTATATTTTTAGAATAATTAGATAGTTATTAAAATTTACACCTATTTTTAGGTGTTTTTTATTGTAAAAAAGAAGTGACCTTTAATCACTTCTAAAACTTATTTTTATTTAATTAGCATCCACAACTACAAGAACATTCGTTATGGTTTCTATTTTTATATCTTTTTTCTACAACATCCCAGTTTACAACTTTCCACCATTCTTTTAGGTATTCAGCTCTTTTATTTTGATATTTTAAATAATAAGCATGTTCCCAAACATCATTTCCTAAAAGGATAATTTTTCCACATGAAATAGGGCAGTCTTGATTAGGTGTTGAAATCACTTCAATATTTCCTTCTTTATCACAAACAAGCCATACCCAACCTGAACCGAATTGTCCAGCACCTTTTTTGTTAAATTCTTCTTTGAAATTTTCAAAGTTTCCAAATTTTTCGTTAATTTTTTTAGCTACTTCTCCAACAGCTTCTTTTGATCCACCTGGAGTCATACTTTCCCAGAATAAATTGTGGTTGAAAACTCCACCTACATTATTTCTAATTCCGTTCTTCTTATCTTCTGGAGCATGTTCTAAATGTGTTAGAATTTCTTCTAATGAAGCTTCTTCAAATACTGTATCTTTAATTAAGTTATTTAAGTTATTTACATAAGCTTGATGATGTTTGCTATGATGAATTTCCATAGTTTCTTTGTCTATTACAGGTTCTAACGCATCATAAGCATAATTTAATTTTACTAATTCAAATGACATTTCATTCCTCCTAAAATTTTAAAATATTTAAAAACTTATTTGTTTTTCAAGTCTATTTTACCCATAGGAATATCTTTAAAACTTTAATAATGAATATCAATAAAATGACGATTTATATAAAATATTTTTTTCTATTGAAGTTTTTTAAAAATATGATATACTATGAATTGGAGGTATTTATGAAAATTATAATAGTTGGAGCTGGTAAGGTTGGAGAGTATTTATTTACTGATTTGAATACAGAAGACAATGATATTATTTTAATAGAAAAAAGACAAGAAATACTAAATGAAATGTTATCTAAATATGATATTATGGGAATTTCTGGAAGTGGAACGAACTATGATGTTTTAGAAGAGGCAGGAGTTGCAGATAGCGATGTATTTATTTCTGTAACAGAGAGTGATGAAATAAATATTATATCTTGTATCTTTGCAAAGAATATGGGAGCAAAGTATACTATTGCACGTGTTAGAAATCCAGAATATTCTTCTAAGTCTGGTTTTGTCAAGGAAGTACTGGGAATTGATTTAGTAATTAATCCTGAATTTGTCGCTGCAAGAGAAATTTCTAGAGGTTTAAAGTATCCATTTGCACATTCAGTTGAAACATTTGCAGATGGACGAGTGAAGCTTATAGGAATTTCTGTTGGGAAGGACAGTCCATTGAAAGACACCAAAATTTCGGATTTGCAACAAAAATTTAATATAAAAGTTTTAATTGGAATTGTTGAAAGAAAAGACGAAATTTTTATTCCATCGGGGGATTTTATCATTAGAGAAAATGATAAAATTTATTTCACAGGAACTGATGAATTTGCATATAAATTTTACAATATATTAGAAGGTGGAAACAAAAAGATAGAATCTGTTTTTATAATAGGCGGTAGTAGAATTTCTTATTATTTAATTTCAAACTTAATTCGTGAAAATATTAAAATTAAGCTGGTTGAAGTTAATAGAGATTTAGCAACTTCATTTAGCGAAAAATTTCCATCAAAGGTTAAAGTTATTTGTGCAGATGGTTCAGACTCTGATGTTTTAGATGAAGAAGGGTTGACAAATTATGATGCTTGTGTAGCGTTAACGGGTATTGATGAAGAAAATATTATGTTAGGAATGTTTGCTGAAAAGCTTAATGTAAAAAAAGCTGTTGCGAAAGTTAGTAGAATTTCTCTTTTAAATATAATTCCATCTACTGAAAGATTTTCATTTGTTACACCAAAAAGATTAGTTTCTGATATAATAATTAGTGTAGTAAGGTCAATTATTAATAGTGAGGGATCAAATATAGAGACTTTGCATAGATTATCAAATAATGCTGAGGCGGTTGAGATAAAAGTAAATAAAAAATCTAAAGTCCTAGACATCCCACTAAAAGAGTTGAAAATAAAAGATAATGTACTTATAGCATATATAATTAGAGATAATAAGCTGATTTTTCCAACAGGAGAAGATTTTATAAGGGTAAATGATACTGTAATAGTGATTTCAAAGGCAAATTTGATACAAAATATAGATTGTATTTTGGTATAGGTGTATTATGAATAATAGAATTATAAGATATATTTTGAGTAAAATTTTATATATTGAGGCAGGATTTTTACTTTTACCTGTTATTGTTTCTATGATATATAAAGAAAATTATACTAATATTTTAAGCTTTTTAGCGACAATACTTTTATTATTGTTATTTGGATATGCAGTCGGATATAAAGCAGATGGTAGTGGAGCATTTTACGAGAAAGAGGGATTTGTAATAGTTTCTTTATCTTGGATACTTTTATCTGCTTTTGGGGCAATGCCATTTGTTTTTTCAGGGACAATACCAAGTTTTATAGATGCTTTTTTTGAAACTTCTAGTGGGTTTACTACTACGGGCGCAAGTATCTTAACAGATGTTGAAGCACTTAGTCATTCAATGCTATTTTGGAGAAGTTTTACGCATTTGATTGGTGGTATGGGTATTTTAGTATTTGCATTAGCAATATTACCACGTTCAAATAGACATTCTCATATTATGAAGGCCGAAGTTCCCGGCCCGATTTTTGGGAAACTTGTTGCAAAGATGAGTTATACTGCAAGAATTTTATATAAAATCTATTTTGCTATGACGGGTATTTTGATAATTGTGCTTATTTTAGTCGGACATCCGGTTTTTGATTCATTTGTTCATGCTTTTGGAGCAGCAGGAACTGGTGGTTTTGGGATAAAAGCAAGTTCAATAGCTCATTATAACAGCCCAGTAGTTGAGATGATTTTAGCAATTGCAATGATAACTTTTGGAATTAACTTTAATTTGTTTTATATAATTTTAATTGGGAAAGCTAAAGATGTATTTAAAAGTGAAGAACTAAGATGGTATTTACTTATAGTTTTTGGAAGTGTGGTTTTAATATTTTTTAATATAAGGAATAATTACACTTCATATTTGACTGCAGTTAAAGATATATTTTTCACAGTCTCTTCAATAATATCTACAACTGGGTATGCTACTGCCGACTTCGGAAAATGGCCGCCTTTTTCACATTTTATTCTTCTGTTCTTGATGTTTACAGGAGCTTGTGCAGGTTCAACTGCTGGAGGATTGAAAATTTCAAGACTCATAATTTTGGTAAAATCATCAATTTTACAATTTAGAAAGGCAATAAATCCAAAAAGAGTATTAAGTGTAAAAATGGATAATAAGGCTGTCGGAAGTGAAGTTTTAGAAGAGGTAAGGGCTTATTTTGTAATTTATATATTTTTAGTTATTATTTTTACGATTTTAATATCTTTTTCAGTTCCTGATTTTTTAACAGCATTTTCAGCAGTAATGGCTACATTTAATAATATTGGTCCCGGAATGGCAGTTGTGGGACCTACGGGGAGTTATGCAAGTCTTACTGATTTTAATAAGATAGTTTTGTCTTTTGCAATGCTAGCAGGAAGACTTGAAATATTCCCGATTTTAATTTTATTTTCATCAACAACTTGGAAAAAGAAATAGGAGGAGATATTTTTGGTAAAAAAATATTATGCAGTTAAGGTTGGAAAATCAACAGGAATTTATAATAATTGGGAAGACTGTAAAAAACAAGTTACAGGCTTTTCAGGTGCAATTTATAAATCTTTTCCAACTTTAGAAGAAGCTAAAGAGTATTTGAATAATGGAAATGTAGAAAATGAAGTTAATAGCTTTAATTTAGAAAATATTGCAGATGATGAAATCCTAGCCTATGTAGATGGTTCTTATAAAAAAGACACTTTGGAATATGGATATGGAGTTGTCCTAATTTTAAAAGATGATATTATTGAGTTTTTTGGAAAGGGAGAAAATCCTGAAGTTGCAAAGAGTAGAAATGTAACAGGAGAGCTTTTCGGCTCAATTAGGGCTATTAGTGAGGCAATAAGGCTTAAAAAGAAAAAAATAACTGTTTTTTACGATTATCAGGGTATTTCATCTTGGGCTAATGGAGAATGGAAATGTAATTTACCTCTTACTATAGGATATAAAGATAAAATTAGAGACTTTAGAAAGGAAATAGAGATTTTATTTGTTAAGGTTAAGGCACATTCAAATGATAAATACAATGACCTTGCAGACCATTTGGCAAAAAAATCTTTGGAAATTGAAAAATAATTTATGACTGAAATATTAAAACCGACAAAAGAAAATATAGAAAAATCCGCAAATTTAATATTAAATGATGAAATTGTTGCAATTCCGACAGAAACTGTATATGGTTTAGGAGCGAATGGATTATCTGATATTGCAGTTTCAAAAATTTTCAAGGCAAAAAACAGACCACAGGATAATCCTTTAATATTGCATATTTCAGATTATGATATGATGGAAAAATTGGTTTATGAATTAAATAATGATATAAAAGAATTTTTAAATCATTTTTGGCCGGGACCACTGACAGTTGTTATGAAGAAAAAAGATATAATTCCTGATGTGGTTAGTTGTGGACTTGATACTGTTGCAATTAGAATGCCGAGTAATGAAATTGCAAGAAGTTTTATAGAACAATGTGGTGTTCCCATAGCTGCACCTTCTGCAAATATTTCAGGAAAGCCATCACCAACGACTGCAGAAGATGTTTTTACTGATATGAATGGTAAAATTTCAGTAATCTTAGATGGTGGACTTTGTAATATTGGAATAGAATCAACCGTTTTGGATTTGACTAAAAAACCTTATACGATTTTAAGACCGGGTTTTTACACGAAGGAAGATTTTTTGAAATATGAAGATGAAATTTTAGTTGATGATGCTATTGTAACAGAAAATACAATTCCAAAATCGCCGGGACAAAAGTATAAACATTATGCTCCAAAGGCAAAAGTTGTGGTGATTGTAGCAAAAGACAGGAAAAAATCATCAATGGAGATTGAAAAAATATTAAAAGAAAATAAGAACTTGAAAATTGGAATATTTAAGTTTGACGAAACTATTTTAAGTTTGGAAAGTGAAAATATTTTATCATTGGGTTCAGTTTTTGATTTAAAAGAAATGTCTAAAAAATTATTTAAAGGTCTTAGAGAATTCGACGAAAAAAATGTTGATTTGATTATTGTTGAGGGTTGTGATGAAAAGGGACTCGGATTTTCAATAATGAACAGACTTAAAAAATCAGCAAGTGGGAATATAAAATATATTGATTAAAGAGCTTATGCTCTTTTTTTATTGTTAAATAACAAGTTTTCCAAAAAATCACCGGATATGAAGTATCGTAAAAGGATTGGATTCTTATAATAAAGTTGTTTTTAAAATTATAATATGATATACTATTTAAAATTTATCAGGAGGTTTTTATGAGTAAGGATTTAAGTTTTGATGAAGTAATGAATATAGATGATGATTTACAGAGAAATCAGATGTTGTATAAATTTTTTGATGAAGATTCAAGATTGAAAAGTAAGTTCGGAATGGTGGAAAAATTTACTACAATGAGAGAGATAGATAAAGTTATAAATTTTAATACTAAAATGCTTGATATAGGAGCGGGAACCGGAGTTTATACTATAAATTATGCTGATAAAGTTTCTGAAATATATGCTTTTGAACCTGCTGAAAATAATTTTTTGAAATTAAATGAAAATTTGAAAAATTACAATTTTAAAAATATTATAACAAAGCAATTAAGTTCTTTGGAGCTTGAAATATTACCTGATAACTATTTTGATGTTGTACTTTTATTTGGTCCGCTATATCATTTATCCAATAAAGAGGATCAACTGAAAACTTTAAATGATGTAATTAGAGTTTGTAAAAATGGAGCACATATTTTTATAGCATTTATAAATCACGATATGGTACCTATTACGGAAACAAACTATAATTTTAATTATTTTGAAAATGGTGCATATGATAAGAATACTCAAAGAGTATGGAACAGACCTTTTATATTCTTTACAGTTGATGAAAGTAAGAGATTGTTAGAAGAATCAGGACTAAAGATAGAAAGTATAATTGCATCTGATGGCTTTTCTGAATTATTATTTGAAAAAATTGAAAAAATGAGTGATGTAGCTTATGAAAATTATCTACAATGGCATTTTAATCATTGTAAAAATAAAGAACTTTTAGGAGCAACAAATCATTTGTTATTTGTTACAAAAAATATAAAATAGTAAATTTAAAGGAGTTAATAATTTGAAAGAATTAATTATTAAAGAAATTGTTGATATTAAAGAAAAGGAAAAAATATCTAGGGAGATATTAAATGATCTTCCTGAATGGTTTGGTATGCCGGAAAGTACGGAAGAATACATTATAGATTCTAAAGACAAACCATTTATTGCATGTTTTATGGATAACGAGGCAATAGGTTTTGTAGTATTGAATTCTACAAGTGCGGATTGTGCAGATATTTTTGTTATGGGTATTAAGAAAAACTATCATAGAATGGGTATTGGAACAAAGTTAAATGATGCTTATGAAAAATTGGCAAAAAAACTTGGTTACACTTATACTCAAGTCAAAACTGTTCAGTGCGGACATTATAAAGAGTATGATATAACAAATAATTTCTATAAATCTGTAGGATATAAGGAATTGGAATGTTTTCCAACTTTATGGGATGAATGGAATCCTTGCCAAGTTTATATTAAATATATTGGAGATTAGTTTTTTGTTTTTAAATTAAATAATTAAATATGAGATAAAAGGCAGTAAACGAAATTTTACTGCTTTTTTATTGTTCAAAATATGATATAATAATTATAGCTTTATGCCTTGTGATAAAGCTGTAATTATTTCATCATAATTACCTAAATTCAATTATCAAAAAGGGATTATGATATAATAATTATGGATTTATGAAAAATATTTTATGTTTTTTTGGTTGGAGGCAGTATGAAAAGGAATATTATTTTTTATCTGATTTCCTTAATATGTGGAATTCTATTTTGTTATTTTTTAAAAATTGAACATTTTACAAAATTTTATATATTTTTAGGTTTAGCTGTTGCTTGTTTATTTTCATATGTTTTTAGATTTAATAAAATAAGATTACTTATTTTTATGCTTTCATTAGGTTTTTTAGTTAGCTTCTTTTCAGAGAAAGAAAGTAATTTAAAATCATTCTTTGATCAAGAAATTTCTTTTACAGGAGAAGTTTTAAATTCAACTGCACGTTCTGATGGAGATGGATTCAGACATGAGGTTAGATTAAAAAATATTGAGAATACAGAAAAAACAGAGAAAATTTTACTTTTTACAAATCATAAACAGTTTGAAATTGGAGATATTGTAAGTGTAACGGGAAAACTTCAAGAAATAAAATCAAATGGTAATCCAAGACTTTTTAATTATAAGAGATTTAATTTGAAAAAGAAAATTTTTTCAAATATTTATTCTGATGATGTAAAAAAAATTGGGGAGAATAAAAATTTAAAAAGAGATTTTCATAAATTTGTCGAAAATGTATTTGATACTTTTCTTTCAACTGATAATTCCAATATTATGAAGAGGATATTTCTTGCAAATAACTATGATGCAGATTTTGAAAATAATATTAGAGAAATTGGACTTTCACATATTTTAGCTGTTAGTGGTTTACATATTGGAATAATATATTTAATTTTAAGTAAAATTTTAGTCATTTTACCAATAAAAAGGCTTTTTAGAGAAATTATAATTTTATTTTTTATATTTTTATATGCATATTTAATTGGTAATCCTGCAAGTGTTTTAAGAGCAGAAATATTTTTGCTTATTTCTATATTTTCGTCGCTTTATGGAAAAGTTAAAGATAGATTAAATGACCTTTTATTGACTATTTTTGTCATTTTATTGATAAATCCATATATGATTTTTGATGTAGGATTGTATTTAAGTGCGTTTTCAGTATTTGGAATTACAAAGATTTTACCATATTTTTCAAATAAGAGAGATGGTTTTGTACTTAAATCTTTAAAACTTACTTTTTCGGTTATGCTTATAATTTTACCTATTATTTTATATACTTTTGGGAAGTTTTCAGTTATTACCTTCTTTAGTAATTTAGTATTAACACCAATTTTTGTAATTTGCATAGTTATTTCGTTTTTTATTTTGTTATTTGGTTTATTTAGTTTAAAAGTTTGTGTATTTTTGGGATTATTAGTTAATAATTTATTAAATCTTATAAGATTAAATGTTGATTTTTTAAAGGATATAAATATAAACGTTACTTTTTATGAATATAACATAGTACTTTTAATTTTTACATATTTTTTACTTTTAATTTATTTTAAGAGGAGAGATTTTAAGTATTTTACATTTGATAACTTTAAATTTTTTATACTTTCTGTTATGATTCTATTTGTTTCTACAAATATTTATAACATTTATAAAAATGAAGTAAATATCAATTTCATAGATATAGGACAGGGAGATGCCTGTTTAATAAGAGGAAAACAGAATAATATTCTAATAGATACAGGTGGAATTACTTTTGGTAAAGGAGATAACGGAAAATCTGTTTTAATTCCATATTTACAAAAAAATGGGGTTAAAAAACTAGATTTTGTATTTATTTCACATTTGGATGCAGACCATTGTAAAAATTTGGGATCTTTATCTAAGGAAGTGGAGATTAAAAATTTATTTTTTAGAAAAGACGGGTATAGAGATTTTGTAAAAAAATATGGAGAAGTTAAGGCTGAAAATATTTATAATATTGAAAATAATTTAAAAATAAATTTAGAAGATGTAGATTTAGAAGTTTTAAAAGAAAAAGATTCTACAGAAGAAAATGAAAGATCCATAATAGTTAGAGTTACAGTAAATGGAAAGAAAATACTTTTTACCGGAGATATTGGATCTTTTACAGAAAATCAGCTTATAAAAAACGATATAGACTGTGATTATCTGAAAGTTGCTCATCATGGGAGTAAGAATTCTAGTTCACCTGAATTTTTATCAGCTTCAAGTCCAAAAACTTCTATAATTTCCTGTGGTTATAAAAATAGATATAACCATCCACATAAAGATGTACTAGATAGAATAAAATCTACAGGAAGTGATGTTTTTAGGACTGATTTACAGGGAAATATAATGCTTAGAATTAATAAATTTGAAGAAAAAATTATAGGTTTTAGAGAAATTGATGGTAATTTATTAGGTTTATTAAATTTTTATTTTATGGATATTTTAAATATTATAATGTATTTATTAGGATTCTTTGTTTTAGTTAAAATTAGAAAAGATTCAGTTATAGATTTAGACTTTATTGAGGAGGAACTATGAATTATATACAAGCTATGAAGTTGCTAGACAATGGGGAACTTAATGGTATATATGTTTTAAGTGGAGAAGAAATTTTTTTGATAGATAGATTTGTTGAGCTATTTAAAGAGAATATTGTTTCAAAAGATTTTTTTGATATGAATTATATCGAATATGATTTTTCAAAAATTGACTTACAAAAGTTAAAGATTGATTGTGAAACAGCTCCATTTTTTAGTAATAAAAGACTTATTATTGTAAATGATGTAAATCTTTCAAAAAATGGAATTTCTATATATAAAAATTTTTTTGAGGAAATGTATGATTATATAGATAAGATTCCAAATACAACAGTTCTTCTTTTTGTTATGAAAGGAAGTCTTGCTTTTCGTGGTAAATTTTATAAACAAATTTCGATTTTAGGACATAATATTGAACTTGTAAGGTTTAATGAAATTGAACTTTTTAAATTTATTAAGAAAAGATTTGTTTCAAAAAATATCGAAGTTAAAGATATTGTTTTAAAATATATTATCGATAGAATTGGGTATTTAGATAGTAGCAGAGAAAAAAATCTTTATGATGTAGAAAATGAAGTAAATAAACTTCTTAACTCATTTTCTAAAGATGTTTTAGATTTTAAAGATGTTGATGAAATTTTAATTGATAAATTTGAAAATAGTATTTTTAAATTACTTGATATGATTTCTAAAAAAGATTATAAAAATTCTATTAAGATTTTAGTTGAGCTTAAAAAATCGGGAGAGGACTCTTTTTCTACATTTTATATGATTGTAAGATATATTAGAAATCTTTTAGGAGTAAAAGTTTTGAAACTAAAACAAAAACACATAGACTATATTTCAAAAGAGTTAAAAATTTCAAACTACGAATGTAAAAAATTGTATTCAGTTTGTGATAGTTTTTCTATAAAAACTCTATGTGATTATATTGATTTAACATATTCTGTAGAATCAGATATTAAGACAAAAAATAGAGATATAGATTTATTGTTGGAACTTTTGATTTCAAAAATGTCATTAGGAGGTGCTTCTTTTGAGTAAAAAGGTTAATATTTTTGTTGACGGAATGACTTGTCAAGCCTGTTCAATGAAGGTTGAAAAGGGACTATCAAAACTTAAAATAGTTGAAGAGGTCTCTGTAAATCTTATGAGCAAAACTGTTACAGTATCCGTTGAAGATGGAGCAAAAGTTGAAGGCCTTATTGGAGTTATAAAAAGACTTGGATATAAACCAAAAAGAGATGAATTGAAAATCGAAAAGAGTAGTCTTAAAGCAGAAGATATAGAAAAAATCATTTCTGAGTTAAAAGAAAAAGATACTGTTTTAGTAAAAGATGAAGATGACATTTTAAAAGTAAAATACTTAAAAGATGTTGTTTCTTTAGATGAAATAAATTCAATTTTAGAAAAATATAAAATTTCGGTTAAAAAAGAAAAAAAGGAAAGACAAAATATATATGAAGATGAAATTAAGGACTTAAAAAAGGACTTAATTATTTCGATAGTATTTAGTGTTCCACTTATGGTTTCAATGTTTTTCCATATGTTTAATTTGCATAGATTTATGTTAAATGGTTATATTCAATGGGCTTTGGCAAGTGTTGTTCAATTTTATGTAGGTAAAAGATATTATATAAATGCCTATAAAAACTTAAAAAACAAAAGTACAAATATGGATGTTTTAATAGCTTTTGGAACTTCAATGGCGTATTTTTATTCAGTTTATAAAGTTTTAATAGGAAGCGTTGATGTTTATTTTGACAGTTCTGCAATGATTATAACTTTAATTTTACTTGGTAAATTTTTTGAAGCAAATGCAAAGTCAAATACTTTCGGGGCAATTATGAAATTGATGGATTTGAAAGCGGACTATGCAATTGTAATTGATGGTGATAAAGAAGTTAAAAAGAATATTGAAGATGTAAAAATTGGAGATATTGTTCTAGTTAAACCTTATGAAAAAATTCCTGTTGATGGTGTTATTATTTCAGGGAATAGTTCTGTAAATCAAGCTATGATTACCGGAGAATCCGTTCCTGTCGAAAAGAATATTGGGGATACTGTTATTGGAGCAACCAATAATATCGAGGGAATTTTAAAAATTGAAGTAAAGAGTACAGTAGAAAATTCTGTATTATCTAAAATACTTGATTTGGTTCAAAATGCTCAGACAAAAAAAGCCCCTGTTCAAAGACTTGCAGATAAAATTTCAAGTTATTTTGTACCAGGAGTAATTTTGTCGTCTTTAGCTACTTTAGTAATTACTTATATTGTTACAAAAGATTTTACAACAAGTTTATTAAATAGCTGTGCAGTAATGGTTATAGCTTGTCCTTGTTCACTTGGATTGGCAACACCAACAGCGATTATGTCAGGAACGGGAGTTGCTGCACAAAACGGAATTTTAATAAAGAGTGGGGAAGTCTTAGAAAAAATTCATAAAATGGATAGCATTATTTTCGATAAAACAGGAACTCTTACAACAGGAGAATTAAAAGTTATTGAAATAAAAAATAATACTGAATTATTAGAAGAAAATTTCTTAAGTATTATATATTCCTTAGAAAAAAACACAGATCATCCTATAGCTAAATCTATCGTAAATTTTTGTAAAGAAAAAAATGTAAAAGAATTAAATATTTCAGACTTGAAAGTTATTGCTGGAATGGGAGTTCAAGCTAATTACAATGATAAAGAAATATTGATTGGAAAGAGAAAATTCATTGAAGAAAAACTTGGTAAATTAGAGTTAAATATCGAAAATGAATTATTGACAATCTTTATTTCAATAGGAAGTGAATTTGCTGGTTTTGTAGTTTTAGAGGATGAAATTTCAAATAATGCTTTTGAAATAATTAAGAAATTAAAAGAAAAAAATATTGATGTATATATGATAACTGGAGATAGTGAAGTTGTTGCTAGAAAAGTTGCAACTAAACTTGGAATAGATAATGTGCTTTATGAAGTTATGCCAGATGAGAAATCTCAAAAAGTTTTAGAATTGCAAAAACAAGGGAAAATTGTTGCAATGGTAGGGGATGGAATCAATGACGCTCCGGCTCTTGCGAGTGCGGATATAAGTTTTGCAATGGGAACTGGAACAGATATTGCAATGGAGACTTCAGATATTACTCTGATGAATGGTAATTTAAACACACTTTTAAATTCAATCAATATAAGTGAACAAACTCTTAAAATAATCAAAGAAAATTTATTTTGGGCATTTTTCTATAATATTATTGCAATTCCATTTGCTGCATTCGGATACTTAAATCCTATGCTTGCAGGATTTACAATGAGTTTTAGTTCAGTAAGTGTTGTTTTAAACAGTTTAAGATTAAAAAGATATAAATTTAAAAATGGTATGTCTTAAAAGGCATACCATTTTTAAATTCTTAATTATTTTTTATTGTATTTTTTTACAAAATTATAAAGTGTTTTTACAGGAGTACCACTTGCTCCTTCAGGATTTGTTCCCCAAGCTGAATTTGAGTATGAAGGACCTGCAATGTCTAAATGAACCCAAGGAGTGTTTTCAACGAAGTGTTCTAAGAAAACTCCTGCAGTAATTGCTCCGCCGGTTCCGGGAGCAGTTACATTTAATAAATCTCCAACTTTTCCTTTTACACTTTCTTTATGTTCTTCATAAACAGGAAATCTCCATAAGTATTCACCCATAAAGTCTGCTGATTCTTTAATTTTTGCAAAGACTTCATCATTATTACTTACAGCTCCAATAACTCTTGAACCCAAGGCTTGAATACAAGCACCTGTTAAAGTTGCTACATCAATTATACATTCAGGGTTTAATTTTGATGCTCCATAGTAAATAGCATCTGCTAAAGTCAATCTTCCTTCAGCATCAGTATTAATTACTTCAATGGTTGAACCTTTCATTGAAGAAATTATATCTCCATTTCTGTAAGCATGTCCATTAATCATATTTTCACAAGATGCAACAAGTGCAATTACATTTCTTTGCACTTTCATTTTTCCTACTGCATACATTGTTGAAATAACAGAGGCACTTCCACCCATATCAGTTTTCATAGTAACCATTCCTGTAGCAGGTTTGATTGCATATCCACCTGAATCATAAGTTAAGCCTTTACCAACTAAAACAATAGGTTTTTCATCTTTGTTTGGTAAATGTTTCATAATTATAAATTTAGGGGGTAGATCACTACCTTGTGCTACTGATAGAAAAGCATCCATTTTTAAAGATTCAATTTGTTTCTTTTCTAAAACTTCAACTTCTACACCAACTTTTTCAAGTTCTTCTTTTGCAAAATTCGCTAAGGTTTCAGGATAAATATCATTAGCAGGTCTATTTACAAGATCTCTACACATAAACACTGCTTCCATTATTGCTTCAATTTCTTTTATTCCACTTTCTACATGTTCTATTTTATCTTCTAAGACAGTAAAGAACACTTCACATTCAAATTTGTCTTTTTTTTCTTTTAGGAAGTTGTCAAAAGCGTAGTTCACATTTATAATACCTTCAATCATTGCTTGAGCAGTTAATTTATAACAAATACCATCAAACTTTTTGATTTCAATATTGCATGATTTTATTTTATTAGCTTTTAAAATTTTTCCAAGAGAAAGGAAAGCTCTTCTGATGTTTTCAAGAGAATTTTCTTTTTCTTTTCCTAAACCTAATAAAATTACATTTTCAGAATTTGGACCTAGATTTGAAAAAACTTCGCCTCTTTTTCCGTTAAAAAGTTTGTTTTCTTTTACATAAGCTTTTAGTTCTTCACTTATTCCGCAAATATCATTTCCATCAAATAAAGTAATAACTTTAACTATTCCGGAATTGCCAATTTTAAATTTCATACACTACCTCCAAAATTAAATTAGATAAAAATTATCTTACCTATATAATAACTAAAATTTAGATTTTTTGCAATAGAAAAGAACAACTGAGTTGTCCAATTTAAAAAATATTAAAACTAATTGTAGCCATAATTATTCCTGATAGAATTAATCCTAAAACTGCTGATAATAAACTTGTTTTAAAATCAATATCTAAAATACTTGCAGCAAGCATTCCTGTATAGGCACCGGTTCCCGGAAAAGGAATGCCTATAAAAACCGCAAGTGCAATTAAAATTCCACTTTTTCCTGATTTTTTTAAAATTTTTTCTCCTGCTTTATGACCTTTTAATAAAAGTTTCTTACAAAACTTTCCAATGTACCTTTTATGTTCACCCCAAAGTAAAATCTTTTTAGCAAGAAAGTAAACAAATGGAACTGGAATTAAATTTCCTATTAGTGCAATTATATACGAACTTAAAATTGGAAGTCCCATTGCTTGTGAATAGGGAATAGCACCTCTTAGTTCTATAATAGGTACCATTGAAATTAATAAAACTAACAAATATTTTATCATTATCTCTCCTTGAATCTTTTTTAATAATGTATATATTCTACCATAAAAATGAAATAAAAGAAATATAAAAAAAATTTTAAAAAATGTTGTGAGATAATACATATGTGACAAAAAAATAAAAAAATAGGAAGCTATCTGGTAAAATAATAGTAACAAAAAAACAAATTATCAGAAAGAAAGGCTTCCTATGAAAATAATTATACCTATGAAAATAATTATACCAGAAGAGATGAGGTTTCGTCAAAAAAGTAGTAGAATATGCAATAAAATATGGAAATAATGCAAAAGTAACAAGAAGATATGATACAGGCAACTCGTGAAAGGTTTATTTATCCTTTTAAGGAACAATCTTCTTATAGTATTGTTACTTTTGTTAAAATAGCTATTAAACACTTTGGTTATATTTCTGAAATTATTCAAATCGATAATGGCTTTGAATTTACTCATTTTAAAGATACTAAAAGAGTTCATCCTTTTGACAAACTATGTAATGAATTGGGTATTAAACATCAATTAATCAGACCTAGAACACCTAGACACAATGGCAAGGTTGAAAGAAGTCATAGAAATGACAATGAAAGATTTTACAGTAATTTATCTTTTTATTCTTATGAAGATTTGGTTGTACAAATGAAAAAATATCTCTATAAATCTAATAGATTACCTATGCAAACTTTAAATTGGCTTTCACCTATTGAAAAACGTAAAGAATTATTAGAATTAAAGGAGAATTAATTCTCCTTTAATTCTAACATACAGGTTATATTTTTTTATAATTTTTGGTCTCACATCATTTACAAATGTATAGAAGTATTTTTTTTACTTCTCATTAATTTATTTTTTATTATTCTAATTATTTTATAAAGCTAACAGTTCAGCCCACTTTTCCATTATGTTTGCATTGACTTACCCACCAACTTTTATATCCATTTTTCCAATAAACACTATTTTCGTTTGCTACTTGAGACTTTGCCCAAGCTGTATGATTAAATAAAAAATAAAAACTAAAATTCTATTTCTTTTTCTATTTCATTATCCTTTAAAAATTCTATTTCTTTTTCATATTCTAAAAGTATTTTATATTCTTTTTCTATTAAAAAAGTTGTAAAGTCTTTTAAACTTCTCATATTTTTGTTCTTTCCATAGAAATCTAAAAATTCATAGTACTTATTTCTCTCTTCAGGATTTATTGATATAGGTTTGAATCCATTTTTCATTAGACAATAATTCATTAAAAGTCTTGATGTTCTTCCATTTCCGTCACCAAAAGGATGAATCCTTACAAATTCTGCATGTGTAAAACTTGCAAGTTCTATTGGGTTTAAATTTTTTTTATTATTTTCATAATCAAAAATAAAGTTTTTCATTTCCTCTCTTACTTTTGTAAATTCTGGAGGGCTAAAAGACGCACCTGTTATTTTCACATTTACATTTCTATATATCCCACCTTGAAAAATGTTTTGTACCACTATTTCATGTATATCTTTTATCTTTTCTTCAGTTAATTCATCACCTTTTTTTATCATCTCTTTTATAAATTCAAAAGCATTTTTATTATTTATGATTTCATAAATTTCTCTAAGTTCTTTTCCAGCAACAGAATAACCATCTTCTAATAT
The DNA here is from genome assembly GCF_035282425.1 of Parvimonas sp. M20. Lineage (NCBI taxonomy): Bacteria > Bacillati > Bacillota > Tissierellia > Tissierellales > Peptoniphilaceae > Parvimonas > Parvimonas sp. M20. The sequence goes on from NZ_JAYKBQ010000002.1 coordinate 187,076, forward strand.
AGTCTTAACTTCAAATATCGATAGTGTATTCCCCTCAATTTTTGTGCTTTCATGTGTAAATTTAAGTTCAAAATCTTTATCTATTTGACTATATACACTTATTAATTTTTCATTTTTAAAAGTATTTATGTAGTCGTTTAATTCTTTTATTTTTTGAAAATCTATTTTCATTTTTTATATACACCACCTTCTTTTTATATAATTATACCATAATTTGAATAAACTTTTAAACTTTTTATTTAATCCTTTATTTCTAACATACAGGTTATATTTTTTTATAATTTTTGGTCTCACATTATTTACAAATGTACAAGAAATATTAAATTTTTTTTAAAAAGGTATTGCATTTATTTAAAATTATGGTATAATATATATGTTAATTTTATAGGCTACCCAAGACCGTAGGGACATTAGTTTAAAAATCCTACATAGGTGGAAATACTTTATTATGTATTTTATCTCTACTCTTGGTAGAGATTTTTTAATATGTAGCCTTTCGTGGAGGTGAAAAGATGAAAGATTTTGTTTTAGAACAAAAACAAGCTGTTATATCAGAAATTAGAGAAAAAATTGAAAATTCAGGTTCTTTAGTTTTAGTTGATTACAGAGGCTTAACTGTTGAACAAGTAACTGACTTAAGAAATAAGTACAGACAAGCTGGTGTTCAATATAAAGTATATAAGAATACTATGATGAAATTAGCCTTCAAGGAATTAGGATATGAAGATTTCAATCAATATCTAGAAGGACCAAGCGCTGTTGCGTTTTCAGGAGAAGATTTAACAGCAGCAGCAAGAATAACTAATGAATTTGCAAAATCAAATGAAAAATTAGTTATTAAAGCAGGTATATTAGAAGGAAAAATTTTAGATACTAACGGCGTTAAAGCTGTTGCAAGTATTCCTTCAAGAGAAGTACTTGTTGCAAAGTTACTAGGAAGCTTAAAGGCTCCAGTATCAAATTTAGTTTATATGTTAGAAGCAGTAAGAAAAAAGAAAGAAGAAGCAGCTTAATGGTTGCATAAAATTTTAGGAGGTATATTATGGATTTCGAACAAATATTAGAAGCAATTGAAAAATTATCAGTTCTTGAATTAAATGAATTAGTTAAAGCAGCAGAAGAAAAATTTGGAGTTTCTGCAGCAGCACCTGTAGTAGTAGGTGGAGCAGTAGCTGGTGGAGAATCAGCTGGAGCAGCAGAAGAAAAATCTGAATTTGATGTAATTTTAGCATCAGTTGGAGCAGAAAAAATGAAAGTTGTTAAAGCTGTTAAAGATTTAAGTGGATTAGGATTAAAAGAAGCTAAAGAAATAGTTGACAACGCTCCAAAAGCTATTAAAGAAGGAGTAGCTAAAGAAGAAGCTGAACAAATGAAAGCTAAATTAGAAGAAGTAGGAGCTACTGTAGAATTAAAGTAACAAATTACTTATATAATAATTTGAGAATTAAAGGTGGATTTTTGTCCACTTTTTTTTATAAAAGTTTTTAATACTTATTATTAAGTGTTGATTTATTTTCTCTAAAAATATATAATAAACAAATAAGATTATTTAATAGGAAGTTTTTTGAACGAAAATAATAAGACTGATTGACATTACTTATAAAAATGTTATATTTTTTATTAATTTGTATAATGATGTAAATAAATTTACATAAGGAGAAAATTTGTTGAAAGAAGTATTTGCTATTCCTGCTGTAGGGGCATTAATTTACAGGATTAAAGATAATAAATTAAATATTTTAGTCCAAGAAAGGTATAAGGAAAATGAAATTTTTGAAAAAGGTTTATTAGAATTGCCAGCAGGAAAGATTAGAGAATATGAAGATATTTTTAAAGCGTTAAAAAGAGAAGTAGAAGAGGAAACAGGATTAACAATTATAGAAATTATTGGTGAAAATAATATAGATATCAGAGAAATGGGTGAATATACTGTCAATAGCTATATTCCATTTTGCTGTACTCAGAATTTATCAGGAGGTTATTCTATTATTCTTCAAACTTTTTTGTGTAAAGCTGAAGGTAAAATAAGACCAAATTTTAACGAAACAAGAAATGTTAGATGGATGAATGTTGATGACATATATAGTTCTATTAATGAAAATTTAGAATCTTGGTATCCTATGCATGTTAATACATTATTTAAATTTATTGATTATTATCAAAAAGGGTTTATTTCTGAGTGATAAAGTTCAAATTTTAAAGCTATTTGGTTTTTTAAAGGATAAAATTATAATGGATTTCTATGGGGATTCTATTATTTTTAATTTGCATTATGATGCACTTTTTTACAAAAATTTTTCAATAATAATTATCAAGTCTTGATTTATTTCTCTTAAAAATATATAATAAATAAATAAGATTATTTAAGAGGGAGTGCTTTTAGTTTTTACTAAAAGAAAAAATATATGAAGGTAAAAAGAGGAGATATTTTTTATGCTGATTTAAGTCCCGTTGTAGGTTCTGAACAAGGGGGGGTAAGACCGGTCCTAGTTGTTCAAAATGATGTTGGAAATAAATACAGTCCAACTGTCATTATTGCAGCTATAACTTCTCAGATGAATAAAGTCAAACTTCCAACTCATGTTGAAGTTTCAGCAGAATTTGGGCTTCCTAAAAATTCTGTTGTATTGTTGGAGCAAATAAGAACTATAGATAAAAAAAGACTTAGAGAGAAAGTTGGATTTACAGATGAGTTCTTTATGAAAAAAGTTAATGAGGCACTTTTAAAATCTGTCGGGGTTTAGTACATAGAGGAAAAATATGCTTGAATTAGTAAAAAACATAGAATTTATAAAAAATAGAAAATTAAAAGTAAATAAAATAAGTGAAAAAGAATATATTTTGGAAAATAAAAGTGAAAAGTTTATTTTAAATTTATTTCCTTCTGGTAAGTTTTCTAAGATAAGTAAAATTTTTGATTGTCTAAATAATTTATCAGAAGAATTTTCTAATATTTCTTATGAAGATATTGGAATTTTAAATGATAAGTTCTGTTATAGAATTATTCCTTTTGTTATTGATGAAAAAAATAATTTAACTGATGAAGAAGCATATAATGTAGGCTTTAAAATTGGAAAATTTATTTTTGAATATCATAAAAGTTTTCAAGGATGCGATTGTGGTAGATGGAATAAGCATTACAATTATAGGATAAATAAATTCTTACATAAGTATGGACTTGGAAAATTTAGAGGAAACTTAGATTATGTTCTTTTTGATTTTTTAGAAAGAAATAGATATTGTTTAAATGATAGAACTTGTACTACTATAATTGGAATTAATGGACTTGATGATATAAAAATTTCAAAAGACGGGAAATTTCAAATTATAGAGGAGTATAAAATTTTAAGATCAGATTCTTATTTTGAGTTTAGAAATTTGAATCTATATTATGATAATAATGCAAATTTATTGACAGGAATTGTTGATGGATATTTTAAAAATAATGTTCCGAGGACATTTTTTAAACTTTTAGGAGTATATACTATAATTGAAAATTTATATGATATTTTTGTTGAAAGTAATGATTTTGAAGATGAGATAATAAATGAAAAGATAACAAAAATTAACGATATTTATGACGGATTTTCGAGTATATATCCTATTTGGTATTTAAGACAGAAAAAAATTTAGTTGAAGTTGGGGAAAAATGAAGAAATTTAATAGAAGAATTATAAGTTTATTGTTATGTTGCTTAGTTTTTGGAGCTTGTTCAAAAAAAACTGAAAACGTAGAATCTAAAAAAGATGTTAAAAATAATGAAAGTGCAAGCTTTAAGAAGTTTTCAAAATCATTTTTTGGTGTTTTTGATACAGATGTAGCTTTCAGTGCTTATTGTGCAAATGAAGAAGAATTTAATAAATATTATAAAGTATTAGAAGAAGATATGAAAAGATACCATAATCTTTACAATTCTTTTGAAAATGCTAGTGAGAATAATATAAAAACTATTAATGACAATGCTGGAAAAGAACCTGTTAAGGTTGACAAAGAAATTATAGAGCTTTTAGAATTTTCAATTGAAAATTATAAAAAATTATCTAATAAAAATAATATTGGTATAGGAAGTGTAACTTCTCTTTGGAAAGCAGAAAAGGATGCTGCTGTTGATCTTAAGGGAAAACTTCCAGATGATAATAAAATAAAAGAGGGGTTAAAGCATACTAATATTGACAATATTGTAATTGATAAGAAAAATAGTACGGTTTTTCTAAAAGATAAAGATATGAAACTTGATGTTGGAGCTATTGCAAAAGGTTATTCAGTAGAAAAAGTTATGAATAAATTGAAATCAATGGGTTTAAAAAGCGCAATAATTTCAGCAGGAGGAAATGTAAAAGCTATTGGAAGTCCTTTAGAAAAAGATAAAAATAAATGGGGAATTGGAATTCAAGACCCTAAGTTTGATTCTGATAAAGTTGATATTAAAGAAGTTATTTTTTCAAGTGAAACTTGTGCGGTTACAAGTGGAGATTATCAAAGATTTTATTTTGTAGGAGATAAAGCATATAATCATATTATTGACCCAAAAACTGGCTATCCTAAAGATAAAATTAAGAGTGTAACAGTTTTGTGTAATGATTCTGGACTTGCAGATTTTCTATCAACAAGTTTGTTTTTAATGGATGTTGAAGAAGGCAAAAAACTTTTAGAAAAAGTAGAAGGAGCAGAGGCATATTGGATTCTTTCTGATGGAAGTGTACATTATACAGAAAAAATGGAAAAAATGTTGCAAAGCAAAGGAGCCACAAATAAATAAGTTTAAGCAAAAAAAGTTAGGATTTATGGGTACACATCAAAATCCTAACTCTTTTTAATTTCTTCATGTTTACAATGTGGGCAAATAACTTTTATTTTTCCTTTTCCTTTTGGAATTTTAAGTTCTTGGCCACAATTTTTACATTTAAAATATTTGTAATTTTTCCTATCTCTAGATGAAAATTTTAAAAGTCTGGAGTATATTGGAGAAATTAAATTGAAAAATTTTATTTGCTCCATGGCTCTTTTTCTTTTATTTTTTGAAAACATTCTAAACAATGCAATTGAAAACAAAATAAAAGAGGTTATTGCTAAAACATCACTTTTCTTAAATAAATTTACAATTCCAAATCCAAGTGAAAGGTAGATTATTATATTATTTAGAATATCTCCGCCATATCTATCTTTCATAAAATCTAAAAATTTTTGTTTCATAGTACTCTCTCCTTAATAATGTATCAATCATTTTAATTATACCACAAAAAATAGTTCTAATAACAGTTTGATATTGTTTGCAATCTGTGATAAAATAAAATAGCATGATTTGATTTTTAGATAGAGGTGTATTATGAAAAATTTTGGAATAAGTGTTAAATTTCAATGCGATATAGATGAATTTTTAGAAAAAATCGATAAATTTGCAGAAAATGAAAATTATGGATTTTCTCTTGAAGAAATTGATGGTTCGATGATACTAAATTTTGAAATTATTCCTTATCTTGCTTTAAATTTTAAAATTGATGAAAAAATAGAAATGAAAACGGAAACTTGTTATTATGGGCTTGGTTTTCATGTTTTAGTTCTAGATTTTATAAATGAACTATTTTCTTTTTTAGGTTGTGAATTTGAAATTAAAGACGACACAGGCTTCTATACGGATAATAATTTAGAAAAGCTTAAAGAACTGTTTAATCAATGGTTTGATGATAGAGCAAGACTTATTTTAACTAACAAAGATAATATAAGAATTAAGTCAATATTTATGGATAATAAAAAAGTTTATCCCATAACTACAGAGGACTACATTTGTACTTATATGGGAGTAGTTTCTATTTCTGATTTTGAGGATTTGTATAAAAATGATATTGAAGCTATTAGAAAAAGAGTATTCTTATTTAATGAAAAAGTAGTAGATCCTTATTCTGATGAAAATTATCTGCTTTATCATATTTGGAATAATTTAAAAGATTTGACATTGGTTGACGATTTTGATGAAAGATTATCTATGGTTATGTTTATGTTTGAAAATTTAATCGAAAATAATGTAATAATACACTTACCACAAAAATATTCTAGAGAAATATATAAATACTTAGGGGTTAATAAATTTTCAACATCAAATTTTGCATATAGAAAAGTTAGATATGAGGTTGGATATCATTTTTATGATAAATTTTTAAAAGATTTGGACTTTTCATTAAGAATACCAAGTTGGTTTGAATATAATGGTAAAATTAAAGGCTATTTAACAACTGATAATGCTATATTTTTAAGTGAATATGGAAGTCCAAATGGTTTTGATTTTGATGAGAAATACTTATCTGAAAAAAGTTCAGATGAGTTTAAAATTTTGATTTTTGATACAATTAACGAAAATAAATTCTTTTTAGGTTTTGAAAATTTAGATGACGAATATGGCTATGTTTCGACACAAGAACAAAATGATATGAATTGTGAAGAAACAAATTGTCAGATTATTGATTTAAAAAGAAATAAAATGTATGAAATTTGTGTTTTAGGAACTGAATCAATGGATATAATAAGACATATGATTGAGTTAATGTAGGAGATGTTTTATGAATAAAAGAGGGAGAACAAAGGAAGATATTTTTAATACCTTAAAAGAAAGAATTGTAACATTACAATATGAACCTGGAAAAATTTTAAATGAAATTGAATTATCCGAAGAGTTTGGGGTTAGTAGGACTCCAATTAGAACTGTATTTCAACAATTAGAGTCTATAAAGTTGGTCGATATTGTTCCAAGATATGGAGTTCAGGTGGCAACTTTGAACTTTTTAAATATAAAATCATTATTTGAAGTTACAAAAGTTTTAGATCCACTTGCTACAAAACTTGCAGTTTCAAAATTAACGGATGAAGATAAAAAGAGACTTAGAGAAATAGTTTCAACCTTAGAAACTTATGATACAACAAAAGATTATCAAGAAGCAATTTTGCTTGACGAAGAATTTCACAAAATTGTTACAAAATCTTGTGCTAATCCTTGGCTTATAGATATATTATCCAGTTTGCATTGCCAAACGGAAAGATTATGGCATTATTGTGATATATATTTCAGTGATATGGAGATTTTTACAAGGACATTTAAGAAAATTGTAGAAGCATTTGAAAATAAAGATGAAGAAATGGCTGAAAAATATGCAAAGGAGCATATTGAGGATTTTGTAGAAAAGATAAAATCAGCATTATTATAAAAATTTGAAGTGATTAGATTAGCTAATCGCTTTTTTTATTACAAAGTAAGAATATTTTTATAGCTCCAAATGGGACAAAATATTAGAAGCTGAAGTTGTGTTTGTAGTTGTAAATAAATTTAATTGTTAAAAAATAGATAATAAATTTATCAATGGAAAAATTTTACTAATTATTACATTTTTGCAATTTTTATTCATGAAAAAATATATTTTCATAAAATTTTTTTATATTCGAAATTATAGCTAAAAATCAATATTTATTGTATGAAAATTATATATTTAACATTTTCAACTTATAAAAAACTTATAAAATACTTTTGAAATACAAAAAATAATATATTATAATACAATTAACAGAGGAAGTGATTTATTTGAGTTTGAAAATTGTATCAAATAATTCTTTAGTAAAAGAAAAATTTGATTGTGTTGAATTTGTTGATGGAAGTTATATTGATGTCTTAATTGCTACAAGAGATTTAATACATAAAGGATGTTCCTTAGTAAGTCATCCTTTGCCAGCTAGTATCAGAATGGTTTTTTCTTCAATTAGAAGTATAGTTATTGAAGACGGTAACGGTTTTGATGAAAATAGCATTTTAATCATTGAAGAAGCAATTGACAAATATAATTTAACAATGAAGAATAGAAATGTTGATTTCAAAAATGTTAAAGATTATGAAATTGTCGATTTAACACTAGTTGAAAGTGCATTAGAAGAATATAGGATGCTAAGTAAACTAGAAAAATAATTGGAGGTGGTATTTTGAAGCTTAAAATGAACAGAATCTTCATTAAGGATTTGGCATTTGGTGAAGAAACTAAAGTAGAAAATCATACTTTATTTATTAACAAAGAAGAAATTGTTAATGAATTAAAGAAAGAACCAGGAGTAAAAGATATTGATATTGACTTTGCAAAACCTGGTGAAAAGGCAAGAATTATACCTGTAAAGGATGTTATTGAACCTAGAGTAAAAATTGAAGGTGCTAAAGGATTTGCAGGAGTTACAACTGATGTTGCTCAATTAGGAGAAGGTGTTGTTAATGTACTTTATGGAGCAGCAGTTGTTACAATTGGAGACATTGTAGGTTTCCAAGAAGGTGTTATTGATATGTGGGGAGAAGGAGCAAAATGGACTCCATTTTCTAAAACATATAATATCGTAGTAGATATTAAAGTTGTTGATGGATTACATCCACATGAACATGAAGAAGTTGTTAGACTTGTTGGACTTAAAGCAAGCGAATTAATCGGTGAAGCAGGAAGAAATGCTAAGATTGATGAAACTGTTGAATATGGCATAGGCGATAATGATGAAGAAACTAAAAAATATCCTAATTTACCAAAAGTAGTTTATGTTGAAATGTTAATTTCACAAGGATTACTTCATGACGGATATATTTATGGAACATGTACAAGACAAACTTTACCTACATTAATTCATCCAAATGAAGAATTAGATGGAGCTGTAATAAGTGGAAACTGTGTTGCTGCATGTGATAAGATTACTACTTACCAACATCAAAATAATGCTTGTATCTTAGATTTATACAACAGACATGGAAAAGATATTAACTTCGTTGGTGTTGTATTAACTCCAGAACTTACAACTTTAGCAGGAAAATTCAGATGTTGTGATTATACTGCTAAACTTTGTAAACTATTAGGAGCTGATGGTGTAATAGTAAGTGAAGAAGGTTACGGAAACCCAGACTCAGACTTAGTAATGATTTGTACAAGACTTGAAAAACAAGGTATCAAAACTGTTCTTGTAACAGATGAATGTTCAGGTTGGGATGGAATGAGTCAACCATTAACAGATACATCAAAAGAATCAGTTGCTGTTGTTTCAACAGGTAATGTAAGCCATGTTGTTCATTTAGAAAAAGCTGATAAAGTATTAGGAGATTCAGAAGCTATTGCTAATTTAGCAGGTGGTTGGGATGGAGCTTACAATCCTGAAACTGGAACTCTTGAATGTGAATTGAATGCCGTTATAGGAGCTACTTCCGAAATAGGTTATCATAATGCAACTGTTGAATTATACTAAGAGGGGTGAGAGTTTTGAGTAAAAAAGTATTATATTATATCAACCAATTTTTTGGACAAATTGGTGGAGAAGAAATGGCTCATGTAGCTCCAACTTTTGATGAAAAAGCAGTTGGACCTGCAATGGGTTTTGAAAGAAGTTTAGGACAAGAAGCAAAAGTTGTTGGAACAATTATTTGTGGGGATAACTTCTTTAATGAAAATTTAGACGAATCTTTAAAATTTATAAAAGAAGTAATGGATAAAGTTAATCCTGACATTGTTGTAGCAGGACCTGCATTTAATGCCGGAAGATATGGTATGGCTTGTGCTGGAGTTGCAAAATTTGTAACTGAAAACTATAATATTCCAGTTGTTACAGGAATGTATGAAGAAAACCCAGGACTTGACGCTTGTAAGTCAATCGCTTATGTAGTGCCAACAGGAAATGTTGCTAGTTCAATGGGTAAAGCACTTCCAGTAATGGGAAAATTAACTTTAAAATTATTAAATGGTGAAGTTGTTAAACCTTTAGTAGATGGATATTTTGCTCAAGGTAAGAGACTAACTGTTTTATCTGAAAAAATTGGTGCTGTAAGAGCAACTGATATGTTGATGAAGAGATTAAGAGGAGAAGAATTTGAAACAGAACTTCCAATGCCAGTATTTGACAAAGTAGAACCTGCAAAAGCCATTGCAGACTTATCAAAAGCTGTTATTGCAGTTGTTACAACTGGTGGTATTGTTCCATTAGGAAACCCTGATAAAATCCAATCTGCATCAGCTCAAAAATGGGGTAAATATGATATTTCTGCATTAGATGGATTAGGAAAAGATTATTGTACAATCCATGGTGGTTACGATCCTGTTTATGCTAATGAACTTCCTGATAGAGTAGCTCCTGTAGATATTCTTAAGGAAATGGAAAAAGAAGGGAAAATTGGAGGAGTTTACAAATATTTCTATACTACTACTGGAACAGGTACAGCAGTTGGAAATTCTATAAAATTTGGTGTTGAAATTGGTAAAGAATTAAAAGAAGCCGGAGTTGACGGTGTTATACTAACTTCTACTTGAGGTACTTGTACACGTTGCGGGGCAACGATAGTAAAAGAAATCGAAAGATATGGTATACCAATTGTTCATATGGCTACAATTGTTACAATTTCAAAATCAGTAGGAGCTAACAGAATCGTACCTACAGTTGCAATTCCTTATCCGGTAGGGGATGCAAGTTTAGAAAAAGATAAAGAATATGCAGTTAGAAGAGATTTAGTTGAAAGAGCAGTTGACTCTTTAGCAACAACTATAAATGAAGCAAAATTTTTCTAAAGAAAAATTTGTAATAAAATACATTCCACTTACAGATTGTTCTGTAAGTGGAGTGTTACTCTAATATTTATAGGAGGATAAATTTATGGAAGAAAACAGAAGTAATTGGAATAGTAGGTTTGGTTACATTATGGCTGCCGCTGGATTTTCAATAGGACTTGGAAACGTTTGGAGATTCCCTTACCTAGTTGGAACAAATGGTGGTGGAGCATTCGTATTAATTTATTTAGCAATCTGTATAGTTATAGGTATTCCTTTATTCTATATGGAAGTTACATTGGGTAGAAAAGCAATGTCAAGTCCAATAGTTGGCATGAGAAAGTTAACAAAAAAAGGAAGTCCATGGGTAAGTTTTGGATGGCTTGGAGTTTTAAGTGCATTCTTTATTTTAACTTACTACATAAACATTATGGGTTGGATAATGGCTTATATTGTTAAAATGCTTACAGGAGCTATGAAAGGTTTTACAGCAGAACAATTTACTGCTAATTTTAACGAATTAATGGCTAGTCCTACTCAACTATTATTATGGACTTTTGTTTGTACTGTTATAATTGGTGTAATTGCAGCTAAAAACTTAAATTCAGGACTTGAAAAAGCTTGTAAGTTTATGATGCCGGCATTATTTATTATGTTACTTATAGTAGTTATAAGATCCGTAACATTACCAGGAGCTGGAGAAGGTATAAAATGGTATTTGAATGTTGACTTCTCAAAAGTAACTCCTCAAACATTCCTTACTGCACTTGGACAATGTTTCTTCTCAGTAGGTATAGCAAGTGGTGGAGCTTTCGTTTATGGTTCATATTTAAAGAAAGATTCTAATATTCCTGAAGATGGATTAATGGTAGTTGGTTTTGATACATTAGCAGCACTAATAGCTGGTTTTGCTACATTCCCTGCAGTTTTTGCATTAGGTTTAAAACCAGATTCAGGTTCTAACTTACTATTTGTTACAATGTCAAATGTATTTATGAATATGCCATTTGGACAAGTATTTGGATTTATGTTTTTCTTATTAATGTTCTTTGCAGCATTATCAAGTGCTTTAGGATATTTGGAACCAATTAGTTCTTCATTTTCAGATATGCTGAAATTATCAAGAGCTAAGGGAGCTGTTTGTGCTTTAACATCAATTTTTATAGTTGGACTTTTCACAATATTCGGATTGAATGTAATGAAGGGCGTTAAAATTATAGGAAAGAATTTATTCGACTTTGCAGATTATCTATCAGGTAATATAATGATGCCACTTGGAGCAATAGCATTAATACTTTATGTATTAATTGTTTGGAAGTTTGATAACTTTAGAGAAGAAGTTAATGCCGGGGCAAAGAGAATAAGAGTTCCTGAATTCTTCAAACCAATAGCTTATTTATTGCCAATAGCATTAATAATTATATTTGTTGCAGGTTTAGGAATATTTTAATTAAGAACTAGAAATAAGTTAATTTAATACACAACTCACCTATAAAATTTATTAAAAAAAGACTCAGGCTGTTTGATGGCCTGAGTTTTTTGTGTAATACAATAAAGATTTTTAATTTTCACTAAATATCATATCGTTATTTATTTTTGTATAGAATAATTTTTTTACTGTTTCAAAATCATTACTAAAATTTCCTAAAATCCACATTATTTTTGTAACAGTTGCTTCAGTAGTCATATTATGAGATTCTAGGTAAGAGATTGAGCTTATTCTCTTTCCAACTTCATATACTCCAACGTCAGAGCCCTCTTGAGGTACTTGAGTTGTCATTATTATAGTTTTTTGATTACTGTATTCTGAAATTAATTTTTTTAGTTCTGTTTCTATTGTTTTTGGAATTCCACCAACACCAAAGCTTTCAATTATTATTGCATCGTAATTTTTGAAAATTTCAGGTAGTATTTTAGCAGTCATTGAAGGAATTAGTTTTAATACAAATACATTAGTATTTAGAGAGTCATAAAACTTAACTTGTTTATCATTTTCGTCATTGTTTATATATCTATAAATTTTTTCATCTTGCATAATTGCTAAAAATGGGAAATTTACAGATGCAAAGGCATCAAAACTTTTAGTTCTTTCTTTTCTGGCTCTAGTTCCTGCAATTACTTTTCCATCAAACACTATACTTACACCTTTTGAACTGCTTTTTGAGGCATATAAAAGACTATTTAATAAATTGTTTTTTGCATCTGTTATATGCATATCTATTGACTTTTGAGAACCAGTTAAAACAATAGGTTTTTGACTATTTTGTATCAAATATGATAGAGCTGAAGCTGTATATGCCATAGTATCAGTTCCATGAGTTACTACAAAGCCATCATATTTTTCATAATTATTTTTTATTTCATCTTTTATTTTCAACCAATGTTCAGGTTGCATATCTGTTGAGTCTACATTTAATAGATTTACTGTATCTATTTCAAAATCCAGTTTTGTAAAATTTAAATATTCAAGTAATTTTTTTGAATTGATTTTTGGTGTCAATCCCTCGTTAGTCGGAATTGACGCTATTGTTCCACCTGTTGAAATTAATAAAATTTTTTTCATAACCTAAACCCCTATATTATAATTTTTAAATCAGATATATTATATCATAAAATATAAATTCCAATTATTGTTTTAATAAATTTTTTATTAACAATAGCCCATTTGGACTTACATATAGCCCTTGTATATTGTTGTGAACAAGTACTGAAAATGAACGTTTATATAATGGGAAAATGAGATTATCCTTTTTGATATCTTCAATTGAAGTGTACATTTTTGAAAAGTCATCATTTTGTAAATAGTGATTTATATAGTATTTAATATCCATTTCATCAGTTGTTCCCATATTGAAGGTTGCATGTGTTATAGATGCATCTCCATTATTTGTAATACTTACTTTTATTCTGTATTTGTCAATCCATTCCTTGGATAATGAAGCTAAAATTCTTTCTGATAGCTTTGTTCCATTATGTTTTAAAGTGAGAATTTCATTTTGTAAATTTGAAGATTTTAGTATTTTGTCAACTTCATTTTTTAATTTGGCAATTTGATCTGAAACTAAATTTTCTTTTTGCTTAATAGGTACTGAATTATTGTACAAAATAAATTCTGCTAAAAATTTAGAATCTATTAGAGCTTCCAAGTTTTTCTTCAAAGTATCATTTTTTAAGATTTTACTATCTTTATCTAATTTTAAAAATTCAAAAATATTAGTTTTAAAGTTTAGCAGTTCCGGCTTTTTGCTGGAATCAAGGCGTCTTTCATAAGGGATTTCATAAAATGGAAGACCGAAAAAGTCAATTTGTTTTAAGTCGAAAAGTTGATAGGCCAATATATCATTTTCAACTAATTTCAAAGTTACTTTTTTAATCTTTGTATTTACATTATCCCAATAATTTTCATTTTGTTCTAAAATTATTTCTTCATCATTATAGCTTTTTAATCTAAAGGCACTATTAGTAATAAGATTTTCTTTGTCAATCTTGCTATTTTTTTTAGTCGGAAACATAAATACATTAGAAAGAATTTCATCAAAGTTTTTAACAGGATATTCCATATTGACTTCTATGGTATTTTTATCTGTAATCCTAATTCCTTTAAAGTCATTAGATGATATTTTTCCATCATATAAATTTTTTGCATCTTTAATAAAAAATAGTTTAAAAGCATTAGGATTATTATTCTCTTTGTTTAGAATACTAATCCAAGATTGTACATAATCTTCAACTGTAATATTTGATCCGTCAGACCATTTTAAATTATCTCTAAGTTTAATTGTCCATTTTTTAAAATCTCCACTTTTTTCTATACTTTCAGCCTGATTTAAAGCGATTTTTCCATGTGATGAATATTCGGTAAGACCTTCAAAAAGCTGAGATACTACTGAGTCATTATTTAAATTATTTGATAGTTTTGGATCCAAATTATATTCTTGTTTCTTAATCGCCGTCACTATTTCTGTATTTGAAGATTTAGAATTATCATTTTGTTTTTCTTTTTTATTGTTTGAACATGATACTAGAAGAAATGCCATTAATATTAAAAATATTTTTGAAAATTTTTTCATAATATTCTCCTTAAAAATTTTTCTAACAGATATATTTTATCATAATTATATAAAAATTAAAATAATTACAAAAAAGTAATAAAACAATCAAAAGTTATAGTGATTTAAATCACAATTATTATGTTTATCAAATTTTATTGTTAAAAAATTAAATAAGTTTTGATATTTTTTATTAATTTGAGGTAAATACATAGTACAAAATAATAATTTTGATATTTGATTTTGGAGGTTTATTGTGAGTAGTTCAAAAAAATTAACAAAAAAAGAACTTTTGGAAATGTATGACAAAATGTTACTTATAAGACATTTTGATATGGAACTTAGTAAATTATATTCAAGAGGTTTTATTCATGGAATGACACATTATTCTGTTGGGGAAGAAGCTGCGAATGTGGGTGCTATTTATCCAATGAGAAAAGAAGATTTAATGTATTCAAATCATAGAGGACATGGTCAAACAATTGCAAAAGGTATTGATATAAATAAAATGATGGCAGAAATTTTAGGAAAATCTACCGGCCAATGCAAAGGTCGTGGAGGTAGTATGCACCTTTACAATTTGGAAGTAAACAATATGGGATGTAATGGTATTGTTGGCGGTGGCCATGGTTTAAGTACAGGTGCTGCTCTTGCTCAAAAAATGAAAAAAACAGGGAATATTGTTGTTTGTTGTATGGGAGAAAGTGCTACAAATGAAGGAAGTTTTCATGAATGTTTAAATATGGCATCAATTTGGAAATTACCTTTAATATTTTATGTAATAAATAATAATTATGGTATTTCAATGTCTCAACAAAGATCAATGACAGTTGAAAGAGTAGTAGACAGAGCAGATGCATATAAAGTAAAGTCAATTTATGTTGAAGATGGAAATAATGTTTTAGATGTTTATGATGCTATGAGTGAAGCACTTGATTACGCTAGGGAAGGTAATGGATCTGTTTTGGTTGAAGCAAAAAGCTATAGATGGTTTGGTCACTCTGCTTCAGATGCAGGAAAATATAGAGATAAAAAAGAAGTTGACGAATGGAAAGAAAAAGATCCTAATGTTGCATTTAAAAAATACTTGGTTGAAAATAAAATTGCGACTGAAAGTGAACTTGATGAAATGGAAGAAAGTGTAAAGAAAGTAATCGCTGATGCAATAACTTTTGCTAAGGAATCACCTTTAGCTGATGAAAAAGATGCTTGTACAGACAATTATGCTTAATATTAATTAATAGGAGAAGATTATGGCTAGTGAAATAAAGATTATGACTTTGCGTGAAGCAATAAAAGAAGCAATGTCCGAAGAAATGCGTAGAGATGAAAATGTATTTTTAATGGGAGAAGATGTTGGTATTTTCGGAGGAGATTTCGGAACTACTGTCGGAATGCTTGAAGAATTTGGAGAAGAAAGAGTTAGAGATTGTCCTATAAGTGAAGCTGCTATAGCAGGAGCTGCCGCAGGTGCAGCGTCTGTTGGAATGAGACCTATAGTTGATTTAACTTTTATGGATTTTGTTACAATAGCAATGGATGCTATAGTAAATGAAGCTGCTCCAATGAGATATATGTTAGGTGGAGAAGTAAGTGTTCCAGTTGTTTATCGTTGTGCGTCTGGATCAGGCACTGGAGCCGCTGCTCAACACTGCAAAGCTCTTGAAGCTTGGTTTTGTCATATTCCAGGATTAAAAGTTGTTGCTCCTGGAACAGTTAACGATGCTTATGGAATTCTAAAGGCATCAATAAGAGATAATAACCCTGTGATTTTTATAGAATCTAAAGCTCTTTTTGGAAGAAAAGGCGAAGTAAAGGTTGGAGAAATCGTTGAAATCGGAAAAGGAGAAGTTAAAGTTGAAGGCAAAGATGTAACTTTAGTTTCTTGGGGAAGAATGTTGGAAAGAGCTTTACAAGCTGCTGAAGAATTAAAAGCTGAAGGAATTAGTGTAGAAGTTGTTGACCCAATAACATTAGTACCTTTAGACGAAGAATTAATAGTTGAATCTATTAAGAAAACAGGAAGACTTGTTCTTTGCCATGATTCATTCAAAACAGGTGGATTTGGTGGAGAAATTTCAGCTAGAATTGCTGAAAGTGATGCTTTTGATTATTTAGATGCACCAATTTATAGAGTAGCGGGAGCTGATACAAATATACCTTCTGCTAAAAATTTAGAAGCAGTAATCGTACCAAGTGTTGAAGATATAAAAAATACAATTAGAAAAGCAGTTAATAGATAGGAGGAAATTATGTCTGATATAAAATTTAGAGCAACACCGGTTGTAAGATTTTTATCTAAGCAAAATAATATCGACTTATCATTGCTGAAAGGAACAGGACCTAAAGGAAGAATTCAAAAAGAAGATGTTCTTAATTTTAAAAATTTTGGAATTATTAAAGTTTCATCTCTTGCAAAGAAAATTGCTGAGGTTGAAGGTATTGATTTAACTAAAATAACTGGAACAGGTGTTAATGGAAAAATTTTAAAGGATGATATTTTAGAGTTCTTAGCAAACAAAGATGTAATTTCTACAGAAAAAGTAGTTGAAGAACAACAAGTTGAAACTCAAGAACTTAAAAAATCATATGGTGAAGTTGAAGAAGTTCCAATGTCAATGATGAGAAGAACTGTTGCAAAGAGAATGAGCGAAAGTTATTTTACAGCACCAGTTTTTGTAGCAAATATTGAAGTTGATATGACAGAAGTTAAAAATTTAAGAGCTAATATTATGCAACAATTAATTGATGAGACAGGATATAAACTTACTATTACGGATATAATTTCTTTAGCAACTGTTAAGAGTTTAATGAAACATCCATATGTAAATTGTAGTTTATCAGCAGATGGAACTAAAATTTTACTTCATAAATATGTAAATCTTGCTATGGCTGTGGGTCTTGAAAGTGGACTTTTAACTCCGGTTGTTAAAAATGCTGAGAAAATGAATTTAAGAGAACTTATGATTTCATTAAAGGACTTAACTAAAAAAGCTGTCGAAATGAAATTAGAGTCAGAAGAATTAGAAGATAGTACATTTACTATTAGTAACTTAGGAATGTTTGGAATTGATTCTTTTGCTCCTATTATAAATCAACCTAATAGCGCTATTTTAGGTGTAAGTGCAACTGTTGATAAGCCGGTTGTTCTTAATGGAGAAATAACTGTAAGACCTATTATGAAATTATCAATTACTGTTGATCATAGGGTTGTTGATGGAATGGAAGCAGCGAAGTTTTTAAATACTTTGAAAAATTATTTAGAAAATCCTATTTCAATTTTAGTTTAGTGTGAGGAGAAAATTATGTTAACAGAAGTAATAATGCCAAAAGCTGGTAGTGAAATGGAAGAAGGCCAAATTGTAAAATGGCTTAAAAAAGAGGGAGACAAAGTTGAAGCCGGAGAAATAATTTTAGAAATTATGACTGATAAGGTTAATATGGAAATTGAAGCTGAGACTTCAGGAACTTTGCTTAAAATATTAAAACATGATGGAGAAATTGTTCCAGTAATAACAACTATTGCATATATTGGAGATGAAGGAGATGTTATACCTGAAACTGCTTCAGCACCTATTAAAGAAGAAATTAAGGAAGAAGTTAAACCACAAGTAGAAGAAAAAGTAGTTGAAGTTAAAGCTGAAACTAAAAAAGAATTAAAAGATGGTGAATATGATGTTGTTGTAATCGGTGGAGGTCCTGCAGGTTATTATTCAGCTATAAAAGCTGCTCAAAAGGGAGCAAAGGTTGCAATAGCTGAAAATAATAAATTCGGTGGTACTTGCCTAAATAGAGGTTGTATTCCTACAAAAACATATTTACAAAATGTTGAAGATATAGAAAGAATTAAAGCGTCTAGTAAGAGAGGAATCATTTTAGAAAATGATAATGTTACTGTTGATGTTGCAAAAGCATTAAAATTCAAAAATTCTATAGTTAAGAAACTTACTGCTGGTGTTGAATTCTTATTAAAGAGCAATTCAGTAGAAATGTTTAAAGAAACAGCTTATATTAATTCAAACGGAAATGTTACTTTAGAAAGTGGAAAAGAACTTGTATGTGGTTCTATAATTTTTGCTGGTGGTTCTAAATGTGTTAAAAATATTAAAGGTTCAGAAAATTCAAATGTTATAGATACTGATGAAGCTTTGGATTTAAAAGAAGCACCAGAATCTTTAGTAATAATCGGAGCAGATTATATTGGAGTTGAAATGGCTCAAATATTCAGTTCTTTCGGAAGTAAAGTAACTGTTGTTGAAAGAAAAGATTCAGCGATTGAAGTTATAGATTCAGAAGTTTCTTCAATTTTAATAAAGTCTTTAGAAAAATCAGGAATTAAATTTATCTTTGGTAAAGAAATTACTGAAATTTCTGGAGAAAAAGTATTAGCAGGTTCAGAAGAAGTTGCTAGTGCAAAAGTAATTTTACTTACAACTAGAGAAGCTGATTTAACTGCATTAAAAGATGTAAAACTTGAAGTTTCAAATGGAAATGTTGTTGCAAATGATAAAATGCAATCAAGTTTAAAGAATGTTTATGTTCCAGGAGATGTTAATGGTAAAAAACTTCTTGCACATGCTGCATTTAAAATGGGAGATATTGCTGCTTCAGAAATAATTGAAGGCAAATCAGACAAATACAATAACAATGTTATTCCAAGAGCAATTTACACATATCCTGAAATAGGAAGTGTAGGGATAACTGAAGAAGAAGCAAAGAAATCTTATGATGTAAAAGTTGGTAAATTTAACTATGGTGCAAACGGAAGGGCTTTAGCTCACGGGGATTCATCAGGAATGGTTAAGATTATTTCTGATGCAAGATATGGCGAAATTTTAGGAGCTCATATTGTTGGACCTAGAGCATCCGAGTTGATTAATGAAGTTTCAATTTTAATGCAATCAGAAGTTATTGTTGAAGAAGCAATTAAAATGGTATTTGGACATCCAACTTTCTCAGAAGCAATTTATGAAGCAATTGCTGATGTAGAAGGAGTTAGTGTACATTTACCTAAAAAGTAAAAATAATAAAATTTGTTTAAAAAAGGATAGAATTCTATCCTTTTTTTAATGAATATGATAAAATAGTTCTAATACTTTTGGAATTGAGGAGAAATTATGATTTTTATTAAAAATAAAATTACAGATGTATATTTTAATTTGGCTATGGAAGAATATATTTTTGAAAAATTTAAGGAAGATGAAGTTTTTATGCTTTGGATAAATGAACCATCTGTAGTAATTGGAAAACATCAAAATTTAATTGAAGAATTAAATATGAAATACTGTTTTGATAATAATATTAAGATTGCTAGAAGACTTTCTGGTGGAGGGACAGTTGTTCATGATTTTGGAAATCTAAATTATACTTACATAACAAATACAACAGGAGATACTGCATTGGATTTTAAGGAATTTTTAAAACCGATGTATAAAGCTCTTTTGAATTTGAAAATAAATGCTAATATTTCTCCAAGAAATGACTTTAGAGTTGAGGAAAAGAAAATTTGTGGACATTCTCAATTTATGAGAAAGAAAAGAGTTCTACATCATGGTTGCATTTTATTTGACAGTAATTTAAATAATTTAAGAAATGCATTGAATGTAGAAAACAAAAAAATTATTTCAAAATCTGCAAAATCTGTTAAGAGTAGTGTTGCAAATTTAAAAGAAATTTCAAAGCTAGATTACGAAATTTCAGATTTTTTAGAAAAATTAAAAAATGAAATTTTAAAAACTCAAGAAAATTTTGAAATATATGAATTAACAAAAGAGGATATTTTCAAAATAGATAAAATAAAATCTGAAAAATATGCTACAAAAGACTGGATATATGGACAATCTCCTAAATGTACTTTTATCTTAGATGAGGAAAGAGATTACACTGTTGAAATTGATAATGGAAGAATTGAAAAAATAAATATGGTAGTTAAAAGTAAACTTGACAGTTTAATTGGATTGTATTTTGAATATGAAGAAATAAAAAATAAAATAGATGAGTTAAATATAAAAGACGATTATGCTCAGAAATTTATAGAAATTTAAGGTGATTATATGCTATTTTTAAAAGAGATGAATATTGAAGATGCAAAGAAAGAATATATTGCAATAACTTCGATTCCTAAAGATGAGAATGGATTTGAGAATAAATTTTATAATGTTTCATTTGAAGAATTTGTAAATGGGATAATTCCAACTTGTGAAAAACAATCTAAGGGAATAGATTTAAAACCTAATAGAGTTCCTCAAAATTATTATTTCCTATGGGACGATGATGAAATTGTGGGTCTTTTTAAAGTGCGAAAAAAACTTAATGACTCTTTAAGAAAGGGAGCAGGGCATATCGGTTATGGAATTATAAAAAAATATAGAAAAAGAGGCTATGCAACAAGAGGCCTTAAATTAGTAATCGAGCTTATAAAAGATGAAATAGAAGAGGATGAAATTTATATGAGTGTAAATAAGGATAATGCATACTCTTTAAAAACTCAGCTAAACTGTGGAGCTTACATATTTACCGAAAATGAAGACCAATATTTTACTAGAATTAAAATTTAAGATTAAGTTAAAAATGACAGTTCAGAATGATGTGAACCCCTAAATCCGGACAAAGGATTTGGGGGTTTTTGTATGTCAAAATATGATATAAAATTAAAAATAAA